>DNAE01000024.1:0-10365 GCA_003543635.1 Clostridiales bacterium
ATGCTGCCCGTGGCCCTGTCATTATAGAGGAATACCTTTATCCTCTGTCCGCCGTATACGTCGATCTCCCGGACTTCACGGGTCACGGGATTCGTAGCGGTAACATGTACCACTCCGTCGGTCACCACCAGGCCCTCCCTGCCGTTCTCATCATAGAAGACATATCCGGAGGTTCCCCTGATACCGACGATCATGGTGGATGTTCTTATATCGAAGGTCTCGTCGTCCTTAAGGCTCTCGGTGACCTCAAAATAGAGACCTCCCTTCGTAAGGTTCAATTCGATCTGATTTCTCTTCTTGTTGAATTCCGCCCTGCTGTTCTTATCCAGCGTGACGATCTTCTTGTCGTCAAGGCTGATGGAGGCAAGTCCGTCGGCTCCCGTATTGATGGCATCACCGCTCTGGAACCTGATACTGTCCAGGACGGGTTTTGTGTTGCCGTTGCCGTCCTCGATGCTCACCGAGCCTTCAGCCCTGATAAGTCTCATGGTCGTGGCTGTAAGACCCGTACCGAGTACTATGCCAAGCACAACGGCGATGATGATAACGGCCCCGGAAGAGCCCAGTATTATTGCCTTTGTCTTCGTCGACAGATCCTTAAATCTCTGAATTATTCCCATAAAAAACACCCTCAATGAATCATTGCCTAAATGACAAGAGTATTTTATATTATTTGCGCGGGAGAATAAACACGTTATTGTAAATATCATACTTATGGCTGATAATGATCCTAGTGAGATAAGGGAGATCAAATGATATGAAAGAGAATACTGCATCAGATATATTGAGGGTGATCTTTACCGTCATTCTCGTCCCGGTATTGTTCCTTTTGACGGCGGCTGCGATCCTGGAGATGACTGCCCTTAACCCCGTTTACTGGAAGAAGACCATCTTCGGGAAAGAAGGTCGTGAATTCATCGTCGACAGTTTCATGGAAGAGGGACCCACGGACAACGGACTCCTCGAAGAACTGGAACTGGATGACAATTACACGAAGGATATGTTCTCAGACTTCATGAATATCATGATCGACGAGGCCTTCGAGGTGGTCATCGACGAAGACACGGAAGTTGACCGGGACAGATTCGATGATTTCCTGGATAAGTATGACTATGATGAGATACTCGAAGACAAGGGGATGTCAAGATCCGAGATCTCCGATAAAAAGGACGAGATCTACGATGTATTCAACGAGCAACTGGAAGAACTCCACGACGACCTGAATGAAGACGGTACCCTGAAGGAGATCAACCGCATCAGTGAGAAACTCAATAGGACCGTTATCTGCACCGCCATTATCGCGGTCATTCTCATGGTCCCTCTCATGATCATCCACAAGAACAAGTGGCGTCCCGTCAGGAACTTCGGTATCGCCCTCTGGGTCTCCCAGCTCGGCACATGCCTGATATGGCTCCTGTTATTCATAGCCACCGCAGCTGCCTATGAGGAGAAGCTCGTCGAACGCTCTTCCGAATCGGATGCCGTGATCGGTCATCTCGTCAAGAATATGGTGGGAGGAATAACCCTCTTCTACTTCGCCCTCCTGATCCTGGGATTCGTCATCATGGGCGTTGCCATCAAGATGATAGGGATCACGAACGATACGATCATAGATTCCGAAGACGGAGCAGGCTCCTATGACAATGAGGACGGCATGGGATACAGGGATTACAACGACCCTTCCTTCTCCCCCGTCAACATGGAGTAAGTAACACCGTATTTCTCGGCGATATCCTTTGCATAGCTCATTCCCTCGGGGGGAGCCACCTCCACCTTGAAGGAACGCTTTCCGTCGTCGCTCCGTACGATGAGGGAGGATGCCTTTTTCGCTCTGCCCTCGTTGAAGCTTTCCACGTCGCCCCCGAGTTTATGCATATGGGTGTTGAAGATGGTACGGGTACCCTTGTCCAGAAGTGCCTTGATCGAGTCCCCCGCGATGTAGTAGCCCTCTTCAAAGGAGGTCGTTGAGAAGGATTCGTTCAGGAGCACCAGGCTCTCACCCGTTGCCTCCCCGTATATCTCCTTGAACCTTACACACTCTTCCCCCAGACGCCCCAGGTCCATGGTCTTATCCTCATCCGCGGGGAAGTGGGTGTACACGGAATCCACTGGAACATATCTGAAGCCGTCCCCGGGGATATAGATACCGCCCTGGGCCAGGACAAAGAGGATCCCCACCGCCTGGGTGATGGTGGTCTTTCCGCCCCTGTTGGCCCCCGTCAAGATATAGATCGTATGGTCCCCGTCGAAGGTCAGATCATTGGGGACTATCTCCCCGGCATCCTCCAGGTTCAGGGCAAGCTTCAGATTATAGATGCCGGTTCCCTTCGTGACGTCATCCCCGGAAAGCTCCGCCTCCGAGAACCTGAATCCCCGTCCCTTCTGCTTCTCGATGAATTCCGCAAATCTTATGTAATAGATGAACTCCGGTATCAGTTTGGATATGTTCACCACGGCAACGTTCATGTGCTTTGAAAGGATCTCCTTGAGCTTTTTGACCAGGGTATCCAGGAGCTTATTGACGACCCCGCCCAGATAGAAGGTGGTGTTCTGGTTCCCGTCCCCCTCCGATACGTTTACGATGGTGCTCCTTATCCTGCTGTCCAGGAAGGGCATATTCTGCATGGCCATGTAGCCCGTCAGCTTCTCGAAGTAGCCGGAAAGCTCCCCGTTCCCGGGTTTTTCCACCTGACGGTAGTGCATGTCGCCGTTCCAGTCAGTCCCCTTGGAGATGCCGTTCTTCGTGGCCACGGCATCGGCGAAGTTGCCGAGGATACCGGACTTTTTAAAGGGTTTGTCGTTCACGGATATGAGTCCCAGGGAGGTGGCCTCGAACCGCTCGTTCACGTTGATGCCCACCGTGACGCTCTTGATGTCCTCCGTGGTGACCTTGAGGTTTCCCACATCCTTCTTGAGTTCCGCAAAGGAGGCTGCCTCGTAGATATCGTCGATATACTTCTTGAAGTCCTTAAGTCCCGGGGAGGTTACCTTCACATCCGAGAGGGCCTCCCGCATCGCCTCGATGACTTCGATATAATTCTTCAGCGTATCCAGCCGGTGCATCAGATCCCACAGCCCCAGGGACTCGTCGGTATTCTTCCTTATGGTGCCGTAGTCCCTCAGGAACTCGATCCTGTCGAAGAGCTCCGTCATCTTCGCCCTGAGTTCCGGCAGGGCCAGGATATCGGCAAACACCTTCTGCCTGTAAAGGGCCACCCGTCTGTCGGAGGTCATGTTTGAAAGGACCGTCAGGATCATCTGCTGCTCCTTTGGGTCCGGTGTTATCCCCGAAACGATATTTTGAAGTCCGAGATCGTGGACGGTGGTCTTGCCCAACTGCTTATATACCGTGTCCTCGTAGTAAGGGAACAATATGCTCACTGCGTTATTATTATCCATGGTGCCGCCTCCCTGTGGTTCTTTCCCCATTATAAAACATCAGGTCGATGAGAGCACGAAAAAAGGGAACCGCAACAGGGGGGGTGAAAGAGCGATTCCCTTTGGTAAGAGTTTAAGAAATAAAACCCGTCAGTTGACCTGATTCTCGGCTTCGTCGGCCTTTCTGGAATAGACCGCAAGTCCGGAGGACGATGCGTCGTCCGCAGACTTCTGTGCCTGTTCCATCTGCTCCATGAGCTTCTCGTTGCCCTCGGGATCCTCTCCCTTGATGGCAGCCTTCATGACACCGCCCATAAGCTTGGCCATGTCCGTCTTTGCCTGGAGGTCTCTTTTCTCCTCCTTGGACATGCCGAAGTTGAAAAGTCCCTTAGAGCTGTCATGGACACCGAATATCCAGTCAAAATGCTGGATCGCATTATCGGCATAGTTGGTATCCTTCTCGCTCTTCCTGAAACAGAGCTTGATGTCCCTCGTGTTCCAGGGGTAAGGATGCTGATTCTTGTTGTTGGAATCAGCGGCGCCCATATTGGGATTGGGAGCAACGAGCTTAAGGATGATACCATCCTCCTTAAATGTCTCGGGCTTGCCCTGTTCCGTGGGCTTGTTCATCTCGGTGTACATCTCATACGACATTACCTCATCGTATCTGATGACCTCGTGATTCACCTTGTTCTTCGTGTTCTTGTTTGCGGCTATAACCAGGAAGCCGTAGTCGTCATAAAATCTAATCCCTTTTTCCCTTACTGTTGAGGGCAGTGCAGAGCACTTTGAATTCTGAAGAAGATCCTGGTATATCTTCTCTCTTTTCTCCATGAACCTTATGTGGTCCTCTACCGCATTCTTGTCAAGTTCCGAGAGTTTTACATACTCACTGCACTTCCTCGTGCAGTCGCTGCAAATGTACTGCTTGTCCTTGATCTTGTCACGCTTCAAAGGGCCGCACTCGGTTCCGCAAAGACAACATGTCTGTTTGCCGAAAAGGTTGCTGAAAAATCCCATATCGAACCTCCGTACTGAACTTACGAATCGATTATATTTGAACATCGGACGGATTTAATCATCCTTTTGGATGATTTTTGCCCACAGGGCATGTATAATCTTGTTATATACTTGAAACATAAGGGGAATGGCCTATGAGAAAAACGATAATATCCCTCATCACGGCTGTAACGGTCCTGCTGGGAAGCATGTCCGTTGTTATGGCTGACAGGGTCAGTACGACGAGTGATTCCGCAAAGTGGACGGTATTCGTATATCTTTGCGGATCCGATCTTGAATCGTACTACGGTTGCGCATCGGGAGATCTTTACGAGATGATCGATGCCCAGACGGGAGATGACGTCAGGTTCGTAGTGGAGACGGGAGGCGCCGCCAGCTGGGAAAGCGAAGTTGATCCCAACTACAATGAAAGATATCTCGTACAGAACGGAATAGCGACGCTTGTGGACCAGCAGCCCAGGTCCAGCATGGGCGACAGTACCACCCTTGCGGACTTCCTTAACTGGGGCGTGCAGAACTACCCCGCCGACCACATGGCTCTGATCTTCTGGAACCACGGCAGCGGCAGCATCAACGGCGTCTGCTTCGACGAGAATGAGTACTACGATTCCCTCTCGCTCCGCGAGATCGACGCAGCCCTCATGAGCGTTTCCATCCCCGGCGGAAAGCTGGACTTCATCGGATTCGATGCCTGCCTGATGGCAACCATCGAGACGGCGTCGATCCTGGCACCCTACGCCAAGTATATGATCGCCTCCGAGGAGATCGAGCCCGGATCCGGATGGGACTATGTTTCCCTCGGCAACTACCTGGGCAGCAATCCCAACGTTGATGCCCTCACCCTGGGCTACGAGATCTGCGATTCTTACTTTGAATCCGCAGGAGCCGAGGATGCCACCCTCACCCTCGCCGACCTCTCCAAGGTGGCGGCCTTCAAGACGGCATACGACATCTTCACGGAGAATCTCTATAACGCGGGTTACGATGAGGCAACCCTTGCCGAGATCGTAAGGGGCATAACGGACGCCGACAACTTCGGCGGCAACAACGCTTCCGAGGGATATACCAACATGGTGGATCTCGGCGGCATCATCGAGGCGGGCTCTCCCTACGCCCTGGGCGGAGATGCAGCCCTTGCTGCCCTTGCCGATATCGTAGTCTATAACGTAAACGGCAGTCTCCACGCATATGCCTCCGGTCTTGCCACATATTATCCCCTTTCCATCCAGGGTTCCTCCGAGATGCAGACCTTCGAGACCGTCTGCGTGTCTCCCTACTATCTTTCCTTCATCGACAGACAGGGATACGGCAGCGTCAACGATGGTGATATCAGCGATTACGACGAGCACCAGTGGACCTCCGATGAATATGAGGAATTCAACTACGAAGACTCCTATGTCATCGACGATGACACAGGTTACTACACATACGACGACACGGCGGTATACGACGACGGTTACTGGGATTACATCGACGATTATCAGGTAACGGGACAGAGCCCCCTGATCACCTTCTCCCAGCAGCCCACCCTGGATACCAACGGTGTATACAGCTTCATCCTGGACGACAGCGGTTACAACTACACGGAGTCCGTCGAGGGAGTGGTATACGAGATCTACGACGATGCTTACGTTTCCCTCGGTTCAACATACGATGTGGTCGCCAACTGGACCACGGGAAGATTCTCCGACGGATTCGACGGTTACTGGCTCTCCCTTCCCGACGGTCAGAACCTCTGTATCTACGAGGTCAAGAACATTGACGGCTACACCGTTTATACCGCACCCGTAAGAGTAAACGGCGAGGTCGCTTATCTCCGTATGGTGGAGGATGCGCAGGGCAATATCTCCGTTAAGGGATACTGGGACGGTGTCTCCTACTTCGGATCCTCCGACAGAGACGTTATCCCCCTGGTTCCCGGCGATGTCATCAAGCCCCTCTACGACTGGTGGGATCCTTCGATCGGCGACTGGGGCGAGGGATACTATGCAGGCTCCGAATATACGGTAACCGATAACTTCTACGTTCAGGATGCCCTTATGGAGCCCTGCCCCTACATGTTCGCATTCTGCATCAACGACATCTTCGGAGACTACTATCTCACCGATTACGTGGTGTTCGAGGTGGATGCGGCAGGTAATCTCTACTACCATGACGATTACGACTTCAGCTCATATGACAACACCGACACCTTCGACTACGATGAGGGATATGAGCTCAGCTACGAAGCAGGCTACTGGTACTTTGACGAGCCCTTCAACTACCAGGGCTACGACAACTACTGGGATTACTACTACAGCACGGATTACGACTTCCTGTCGGATCCCTACTACGACTACTACCATTATTACGACTATGACTACAGCAGTTATGACTACAGCAGCTATGACAACAACGACTATAGCGATTACGATTACGACAATAGCCACGATCAGTGACCCTGTTGCATGAAGAACAAAGAATTGTCATAATAGAAAAAAATAATGGTTATATTATAATATTGAAAAACACTCCCTCCGCCTATAAGATATTTATGCTTTAGGCGGGGGGAGCTCTTTTATGGAAAAATTCAGTGTAAAAAAACCGTTCACCATCCTTGTGGCAGCGATCATCATCATTGCCATGGGCGCAGTCTCGCTGACGCACCTGTCCATGGACCTCCTGCCCGAGATCGACCTCCCCTATCTGATCGTAATAACCGCCTATCCCGGAGCAAGCCCCGAGAAGGTTGAAGAGATAGTCACCAAACCGGTGGAAAGCTCCCTGGGAACCATTAACGGCGTCAAGAATATAAGTTCCAGCAGTTCCGAGGGAATGTCCATGGTCCAGATGGAATTTGAGGACGGCACGGATATGAATGCCGCAATGGTCAGGGTATCCGGTGCCCTCAACATGCTGGAGGGCACGCTCCCCGACGACGTCATGACCCCGAACATAATGGAGATCAGCCTGGACATGTTCGCCACCATGTATGTGGCCGTGGAGAAGGATGATTGCGATATCTATGAACTCACCGACTTCGTCAACTACGAGGTCGTTCCCAATATATCAAGGCAGGACGGCGTCGCCAGCATAACCACCCTGGGTCTAGTGGAAAAGAGCGTTCAGGTGGAGCTCAACCAGGACAAGATAGATGCCTTAAACGACAAGATACTCACCGAGACGGACTCGAGGCTCGCCGATGCCCAGGCACAGCTGGACGAGGCTAACGAAGCCCTTGAGGATGCGAGAACGGAACTTGAAGACGCCCAGTCGAGCTTCGGCTCCACCATGAGTTCCGCCCTCTTCTCCCAGTTCGACGGACAGGCCGGCGACATCGCTGATCAGATGAAGGACGGTCTCGAGGATCTGGCAGACAGACTGGAAGATCTGCGGGACGGCATCGGAGACTACGAGGACGCCGCAGGGGACGTAATGTCCGCGGCACAGGATACCATGGACGATGCCCAGGCCCTTCTCGCCTCCGCACAGGAGACACAGGCCCAACTTCAGACGGTACTGGAGGATGCCCAGGCTCTCTTCGAAGAAGCACAGCAGGCCCTGGAGGAGACGGACCCGGAATCCGAGAACTATCAGGAACTCCTTGATAACTATACAAGAGCCCAGGAGGAACTCCTGGCGGCACAGCAGGCCTACGATGAGGGAAGCGAAGAGCTCCTGGCGGCACAGGCTGCCTACGATCAGGCTGCGGCGGAACTTGCCGCGGCCGTTTCCGATTTCTCCTTCGTATCCGACGGTCAGACCGAGGAACTCAGGGAGGAGATCACGGCTCTTATCGAGAGCATCAACTCCGCCGCCGACGATATCGACGGTTCCTCCGTAACGAACCTCATCAATTCCACCAGGGAATTGATGAGCCTCTTTGCACAGACCGCCTCCGCCATGTCCGCGGCCGGTTCCTACGACTCCACGGGGTCCCTGGACGACGTCCTGGATAACCTGGAGGACAGTCTCGACAGCGCCTCCGACACGGCCGATTCCATCCCCGCCATCCTTACGGGCCTTCAGACCGCCACGGGTCAGATCACCCAGGGACAGCTGGATGCGGCAGTTGCCTTCTCCACGGCCTCCGTCAAGCTCGCGGATGCCCAGGCACAGCTGGATGCCGCCCAGGCTCAGTACGACGATGCGAGACAGACGGCACTGGACAACGCCAACATGGATCAGTTCGTAACGGCGGAGACCTTATCCCAGATAATCTACGCCCAGAACTTCTCCATGCCCATCGGTTATATCGACGACGAGAACGACGAATCCTGGCTCCTTCGCGTGGGCGAGGAATACGGGAACACCGAGGACATCGCCTCCACCCTCCTTATAGACAATGAGATCATCGGCACCGTAAGACTCGAGGATATCGCAGACATATCGGTGATCGACAATGCGGGAGAGAGCTATACGAAGGTAAACGGCCAGGACGCCATCGTCCTTTGTATCTACAAGTCCTCCTCCGCGGGCACCAACGATGTATCCAAGCGTTGTAACAAGGCCTTCGAAGACATGAAGAAGGAATACCCGGATCTTAACACCATCAACCTGGTGGATCAGGGTGTATATATCAGCATGATCGTGGAAAGCGTATTCCAGAGCATCATCATCGGCGCCATCCTGGCAGTGGTCATTCTGGCGCTGTTCCTTAAGGACGTTAAGCCCACCATCGTCGTGGCCATCTCCATCCCCCTGTCGGTGCTGCTGGCCATTGTCCTCATGTATTTCACGGGACTTGAACTCAATATGATGACCCTGTCGGGCTTGTCCCTGGGCATAGGAATGCTGGTGGATAACTCCGTCGTCGTCATGGAGAACATATTCCGTTTAAGGGGCCGCGGTATGCCCGCCCCCAGAGCAGCGGTACAGGGCGCAAAGCAGGTGCGGGGCTCCATTATCGCCTCCACCCTCACCACCATCTGCGTATTCTTCCCCGCGGTCTTTGCCAGCGGTACGGTCAAGTCCCTCCTCTATCCCCTGGCCCTTTCCGTGGGATACTGTCTCGTGGCTTCCCTGGGTATCGCCATGACCGTCGTTCCCGCTTCCTGCAGTACGATAATGAAGAACACGAAGCCCAAGGAACACAAGCTTTTCGATAAGATGTTAAAGGTCTACGAGAAGACCCTCCTGTTCTGTTTGAGATTTAAGGTCGTTCCCCTGACGATCTCCATAGTCCTCCTGGCATTCTCCGTTATCGAGGTGTTCAGGATGGGTATCGTTTACATCCCCGAGATCACCACCAACGAGATCTCCATCAATATCACCACCCCCGAGGATATGACGAGGGAGGAATCCTATGCGGCCATAGACGACTGTCTGCTCCGCATCCTGGAGGTGGACGGTATCGAGTATATTGGCGCCATGGATTCCGAGAGCACATCGGCATTCTTCATGGCGGGCACCGGCGACGGCTCCTACGGTTCTTACGTCTGTAACGCCCTGGCCACCGAGGGCGCCTCCGCCCAGGAGATAGACAGGATCGCCAAGGATATCAACGAGTCCCTTGCCGACTCCCCCTGCACCGTGGAGGTGAGCACCGGAAGCGGAATGGGAGACATGAGCGCCATGATGGGAAGCTCCGGCATCTCCGTAAACATCTACGGCAACGACTACGAGGAGCTCCGCAGGATCAGCGCCGATATCACCGAGATCATGGAAAACCAGGAGGGTTTGACCGGTATCTCCGACAGTTTTGCCGGCGGCGAGCCCACTCTCCAGGTCATAATAGACAGGGATGAGGCCATGCGCTACGGATTCACCGTGGCCCAGATCTTCGCCGAGATAGCAAGCCATACCTCCACCACTACCACCGCCACCACCATAACCGTGGACGGTGTGGAGATGAAAGTAAATATAACGGATAACACGGATACCTTGACCCGTGAGGATCTCCTGAACCTCGAATTCGAGGAGATCGACATGATGGCCCAGACGGATATGGGCTCCGGGGAGGATATGTCCTTCGAGGGCTTTGATACC
>DNAE01000024.1:10465-19256 GCA_003543635.1 Clostridiales bacterium
GAAGAGGAAGAGAGCAAGATCCATACCCTCTCCGAATTCGCCGAGGTCATCGAGACCACCTCCTCCGATTCCATCAACCGTTCCAACCTGGTAAGGTACGTGACCGTTTCCTCCGAGATGAGCGAGGGATATAACGCCACCCTGATCGCCAGGGAGCTGTCCCCCAAGCTCGACGAATACTCCAAGTCCCTTCCGGGCGGCTACAGCGTTGAGGTAAGCGGCGAGTCCAGCGAAGTAATGGAGATGGTAAAGCAGATGCTGGAGATGGCAGCCCTTGCCCTCCTGTTCATCTACCTGATAATGGTCGCACAGTTCCAAAGCCTTCTGTCCCCCCTTATCATTCTCTTCACGATCCCCCTGGCCTTCACCGGCGGAATGATCGGACTTCTCATAGCGGATATCCCCCTGTCCCTCCTGTCCCTTCTCGGCTTCGTTGTCCTGATGGGTACGGTCGTTAACAACGGTATCGTTTTCGTTGACTATACAAACCAGCTGCGTATCGGCGGTCTGGAAAGACGCGACGCCTTGGTTGCCACGGGCATCACGAGGATGCGTCCCATCCTCATGACGGCACTCACCACCATCCTTGCCATGTCCATGATGATCTTCGGCAGCGGAATGGCTTCGCAGCTCGGCCGGGGCATGGCGGTGGTCATATCGGCGGGACTTCTCTATTCCACCTTCATGACTCTGTTTATCGTGCCTGTCATGTATGATATCCTGTTTAAGAAGCAACCCCTGAACGTGGACGTCGGAAGCGATATCGATGACGCCATCGACGATGCGGCCGAGTATTTGGCCACTCATAATCGTCAAAACTGACAAATGGAACCTTAAACTTTCGGTGGTACAATAGTGACCGCAAAGAAAGAAGGGATATTAATGGCAAATACGATCGATGATTATACAAAAGCCCGTAAGCTCGGCAATAAGGAGTATCAGAAGGCCTTAAGCGAAGGTCACTACCCTTACCTGCCCGCGCTGGACTATATGCTGGGCAGCCGTACCACCATGGCGGAGGAATATGTGGGAATCAAGGAGATCCCCCTGTCCCTGGTGGTGGGTACAGTTACCCAGGGAAGGCAGGATTCCTTTGCCAGGAATTTCATGCCCATCCTTCCTCCGGAGACGGAGTTCGGTCAGAAGTGGATCAACCTCATGGACTACCAGACGAGCCACGGCATCAGCGATGCCATCAAAGCCACGGAGTTCATGGGCAAATTCTATGTCCTGGAGGGAAACAAGAGAGTCTCAGTTTTGAAGTTCCTGGAACAGCCCACCATCATGGCGGAGGTCACCAGGGTACTTCCCCCGAAGTCCGACGACATTGAAGTCATCATCTACTACGAGTTCCTGAAGTTCTATAAATGTACCGGGATCTATGATATAACCTTTTCCGAGTCCGGTTGCTACGAGAAACTCGCCGAGGCTGTGGGAAAGGATCTGGAGTCCCCCTGGGACGAGGATACGGTAAAGGACCTCAAGTCCGCTTTTCTGAACTTCACCACCGCCTATATGGGCGGCGGCGGAAAGGCCCTCTCCATAACCATCGGAGATGCCTTCCTCATCTATATCGGCATCTATAAGTTCGAGAGTCTCATAAACACTCCCGCAGACGAGATAAAGAAGAACCTGACACCCATCTGGCAGGAGATAAGGATCAAGGCCAACGGCGATCAGATTGCCTTCTCCGAGGAGCCCCAGCTCCAGAAGAAGACGGTCATCCCCATCATCGACACCCTGATCAAGAAGCCCTCATATAGCGAGAAGAATCCCCTTAAGATCCTCTTCCTGTACGACGGTGATTCCACCAAGTCCAGGTGGATAAACGGTCACGAGCAGGGAAGAAAGTATCTGGAGGAGAAGTTCCCGGGTATCGTTAAGACCCTCACCTGTGACTGCAAGACCACGGAGGAGGAATTCGACGAGGCGGTGGAAGCCGCAGCCGAGGACGGTGCCGACATGATCATCACCACCTCCCCCATACAGATGGAACACGCCCTGAGAGCGGCTGTAAAGCATCCGAACATCAAGTTCATGAACTGCTCCGTCCACATCTCCCACGGTGCCGTAAGGACCTACTACGGAAGGATGTACGAGGCAAAGTTCGTTCTGGGTGTCCTGGCCGCCACCCTTTCCAAGGACCACAGGATCGGATACGTTTCCACCTATCCCATCTGCGGTAATATAGCGAATATAAATGCCTTCGCCATGGGAGCCGCCATGATCGATCCCGAGGCTAAGATATATCTCACCTGGTCCTGCCTCAAGGAGGGTTACTGGAGAGAGTTCATCAAGGAGAATGATCTCAAGATCGTCTCCGGACCTGACCTCATCAAGCCCCAGGACAAGAGCGACAACGAATACGGTCTTTATCAGGTGGATGACAACGGCGAGATCACTAACCTCGCCTTCCCCGTTTGGAACTGGGGTAAATACTATGAGCTCATCGTTCAGACCATACTGAACGACGCTTGGGATGCCGAGGGAGAGAAGGACAAAGCCGTCAACTACTGGTGGGGAATGTCCTCGGGAGTCATCGACGTTTTCCGTTGCGACACCATCCCCTACAGCACCAACAAGCTTGTGAAAGCAATACAGAAAACAATAACGGCAGACCTCTGCAATCCCTTCGACGGAGAACTCAGAAGCCAGAACGGCCTGATCAAGCCCTCCGACAGCCCGAGGCTTTCCAACGAAGAGATAATCAACATGAACTGGTTGAACGATAATGTCATAGGATCGATCCCCGGATTCGACGAGCTGACCGAGAAGGCTCAGCAGACCGTAAGGGCGAACGGCATGCCGATAGTAACAAGAGGAGAGATCACGGAATAATGAAGATCCTGGTAGTCGCCGACATAGAAGACAGACGCATTTACGATTACTATCGTAAAGAGAAGACAAAGGGTGTGGAACTTATTGTTTCCTGCGGCGACGTAAAGGCCGACTACCTGGATTTCCTTATGACCATGGTCAATGTCCCCCTGATATACATCAGGGGCAACCACGATGATGAATTCATCAAGCATCCTCCCCTGGGGGGCATCTGCATCGAGGACCAGGTCTATAAATTCAAGGGTTATAACTTCGCGGGCCTCGGGGGCTGCCTTCGGTACAACAACCGCAGTAAGAATATGAACACCGAGTCGGAAATGATGTTCCGGGCGGCGAAGCTTTTCGTGAGATCAAAGGTCAAGGGAGGCATAGACGTCCTGGTGACCCACGCACCCGCCAAGGGTTACGGCGATCTTGAAGACCTTCCCCACAGGGGATTCGATGCCTTCAACAGGCTCATGGAGAAAACCTCCCCCATGTATATGTTCCACGGCCACGTCCACAAGAACTACGCCATGAACGTAAAAACGGAGCTGGATCATCCCACGGGAACAAAGATAGTAAACGCCTTCGGATATCAGATAATAGATCTTCCCGACCGGGTCTGACGGTCTGTGGTCTCATTTATCTTCTATCTCGAACAGCTGATTGGGATTATACTCAATGGTGATCTCATCAAGATCATCAATTTTAATATTTGAAATAATGATTCCTGATAGCTTCGTTCTTACTGTCTTTTTGTCATAATACTTAAGACCCTCCGGTGGAAAAACCAGTTTTGTAAAACCTACCTCTTTATTTTGCTCTCTTGCAAGCCTTGTATGTATAAGCTCCCCTTTTATACATTCCCGTTTTGTGCTATTTTTTATGTAGAAGGCAGTTGCATTCTCGGAGGTTGATCAATGATCTTTGAACCATATGTAATCAATTCCATTTCAGGGTCAAAAGTCCCGGTCAAAATCTTGTCCGCAACAGAAGCAGACCTCAATAGAACAACAGCTGATCCAAAATGGCAAACAGATTGGACTTCCGACTATCTAAGCCGGCCTTCCGTAGACAAATATGCCATCAAGAACTATGATGGAGATCTGATTGGACTGGGGGCTTATCAGATAAGAGGAAAGAGTGCATATGTATATATTATTTATGCGGAAAGCGCTCCCCACAGTAATCCGACAATGAAACTGCGTCCAGAAAGAGAGTACTACGGAATTGGTCAGTTACTGGTTGCATTTGGTATAAAATACTCCATCGATCACGGGTGTCGTGGCGATGTAGTCTTCGACGCCAAGACTGACGAATTAGCAAAACACTATGAGTTCGATTTCAAAGCTAAAAGAGTGGCGAACGGTGACTCGGGAATAAAACGGTTTATGCTTGCTGATGAAGATGCATGGAATTTGTTCTCCTTATATCTGGAGGAAGAGGATCATGGAGAGTAAAGAAAAATTATCTGAAAAATATGCAATAGACGAGATCGCAGACAGAGTCGGCGGTTATTTTTCCGTGCCTTCCGAAAAAGACATGGAATATACGGATCTTTTGTTCAGCGTCTGTGAACAGTTTGGGATCCGATACTATAGTGCAACAGATAAGGAAAGATTTTTCGTTGAAGAAGTGACAAGGGTAACCTGGGCAATCGAACACGGAGAAACACCAACCCCTTCTTTTGTCGCTTGATCCCTCCTTCTGATCGGAAAAAGATATCTTAATAAAAATCGCCTATAGAATTATCCAGCTTTGCACTGAAGGGCGCTGCCGCAAGTCCCGTATCCGATACGAGATTAGCCGAACCGTAGCTGAAGAAAGCATATCTGACTGCACTTGCCGACTCCACATCCCTGCACTTTAAGACAATGGTCTTTCCGTCGAAATCAACGGAAGCGGGGGCAGGATGGAAGATCCCCTTCTCATCTGCTATCTCAAAACCCGTATCTTCGGCAAACTGACCGGCCAGGATATCGAGCCTGGAGAAATCCCCGTCGAAGGTTATCTCAACACCGTCGCCGCGCCTTAGATCCACCACGTAGGGGGATACCGCGGGCAGGTCGTAACCGTAGACAAAACGCAGGGCCAGCTGAGCCATCCTGAATCCCGGAGTCTTCTTATCCGAGGGGTGGAGGTTATCGAACTCTCCGCAGTCCGCAAGAACGGCCATATAGGTATTGGGAACGGTCCTTGCCACCTTCTGCTGGCAGGCGCGGAGCCTGGGCCATTTCATATCGTCGTAGCCCATGAACTTACGGTCCTTGGTGGTGTACATGGGAAGCTGGCAGAAGATAAAGGGCATGTCATCGATACAGAACACCTCTCTCCACTCCTCGATCATGGTCCTGAAGACCACCGCATAATCCTCGGAATGGTCATCGGCATCGGTCTCGCCCTGGTAGAATATTACGCCGCGCACATTAAAGGGAACGATCCTCAAGACCATGGTGTCAAACAGGGCACCGGGTCTCCTGTCGCTGGTGGGACCCACAGGGGGCGGCCAGGCACCGGGACCCAGCTCCTTCTCCGCGTCGGCGTATGTTATAAAGGGATCCTTACCCAGCAGACGGCGAAGTCTCACCTCGTGGGCAGCGCACTCCGCATCGTACTCCTTCTTCATCTCTTCGTATTCTTCGGGAGTCACTTTGGAAAGAGCATTCTCGTACTCATCAATGTACTTTCTTCCCTCCTTCGTGCTCATGAGGGAATCCTCGCTCTGCCAGCAGGAAACGGAAGTCCCGCCCAGGTAACATCCGATGATGCCGAAGTGAAGATCGGAAAGTTCCTCCTCCCGGCTCGCAAGGTAGTCCGTTACCTTAAAGGCAAAGTAGAAGGCCACCGCCGACATGTCACCGCAGGTCTGACCGTTGACTGTCACCCAGCGCGACTCCTCCTCGGCCCTGGCCTGTTCCTCCGTATAGTTGGCAAAGACGGGAACCTTATAGAAATGGATATTCGTCTCGGGGCAGGCTTTGACCACCCGGGAAGCGCCTTCGCTCCTCATGAGGGGGTATTCCATATTGCTCTGGCCGCCCGCGATCCAGACCTCGCCGATATAGATCCCGTTGAGCCTCAGTTCCTCGTGGTTCTTAACGGACTCCACTATCATGGTGTAAGGCCCCCCTTTGGAAAGGGCGGGAAGCTGCACCAGGAAGAAACCGTCATCACAGATCTCAGAGGTCTCGCCCTCGGAGATCACGTTTCCGGAACCGTCGTAGATCATGGCCCTGACAACATCTTCGGGAACCTTTTCCACGACTCCGAACACCCTTATGTCACGGTCTCTTTGAAAGACCATGTCATCTTTGAATATCCCGTTGAGATACATATCTTATCCGAATACGGCCTTTACGAAGATTATAGCCCTTTGGGCATCGCCGTTTATCCTGACGGAACCGTCGGCAATACCGTCGTAGACGGACTTCTTGCCGTTTAATATCCTGCAGAAATCCGCAGCCTTCGCATCGATGTAGAAGGAGGCGTCGTTATATTCGTAAGGAGCCACCTCGGCTTCACCCTCCTCGACCCTGACATACATGGGATATGCCTCGTCGATGGTGATCTGGGTAGCCATGAACAAATTGGGGAAGGATGCCTTGGAGACCCTCTCCCTCACAGCCTTGTAGATGCTTGCAAAATCACTGCTCACCATATTGATTCCTCCCGTCACTGTTCCTGTGTGGCACGCCACTCGATGTAGTCGTCGTACTCCATCCTCTTATCTATTATACCCTCAGGAACGATCTCTATGATCCTGTTTGCGACAGTATTTACAAGTTCGCGGTCGTGGGAATAGAAAAGGATCGATCCCGGGAACTTCTTGATGCCCTCGTTCAGGGCAGTTATGGACTCCAGATCCAGGTGGTTCGTGGGGTCGTCGAAGATCAGGACGTTGGCATTTACCAGCATCTGTCTTGAGAGCATACATCTTACCTTCTCTCCTCCCGACAGGACGCTTGCCTTCTTGAGGGCCTCCTCTCCGGAGAAGAGCATCCTTCCCAGGAAGCCCCTGACATAGCTCTCGTTCTGGTCCTTGGAGTACTGACGGAGCCAGTCCACCAGAGAGAGATCGCAATCGTCGAAGTACTTGGAGTTATCCTTGGGCAGATAGGATCTTGAGGTGGTAACGCCCCACTTCACCTCGCCCTGATATTCCTCGCATTCCCCCGCCAGGATATCCAAAAGCTGGGTGATGGCAACCTCGTCCTTGCCGATTATGCCGATACGGTCCCCCTTCTCCATGGTGAAGGTAATGTCGTTAAGGGTCTGCCTCCTGCCCCTCTCCGCGGTGAGGTTCCTTACAAAGAGAACATCGTTTCCGATCTCCCTTTCCTGGGTAAAGGATATGAAGGGATACCTTCTTGAGGACTGGGTGACCTCCGGAAGCTCCAGGTTCTCCAGGAGCTTCTTTCTGCTGGTCGCCTGCTTCGACTTGGAGGCGTTGGCGGAGAACCTGGCGATGAATTCCTGGAGTTCCTTCCTCCTGGCCTCTATCTTCTTTGTCTGATCCTTGAGCTGGCGCAGGGACAGCTGGGTATATTCGTACCAGAAATCGTAGTTTCCCTGGAAGAGGGTCACCTTGCTGTAGTCGATATCCACCGTGTGGGTACATACCTTATTGAGGAAGTGTCTGTCGTGGGAGACCACCAGGACACAGTTCTCGTAGTCCATGAGATAGTTCTCCAGCCAGCGGCAGCTGTTAAGATCCAGATGGTTTGTGGGCTCATCCAGCAGGAGATAGTCGGGGTTTCCGAAGAGGGCCTGGGCCAGGAGCACCTTGACCTTCTGTCCTCCCGTAAGGTCCCTCATGGGGCGCTCGTAGAACTCCTCCCCGAGACCTAATCCCTGGAGCAGGATCTCCGCATTCGATTCCGCGGACCAGCCGTCGAGCTCGGCAAATTCCCCCTCCAGCTCGCCCAGGAGTATTCCGTCCTCCTCGTTGAAATCCGTCTTGGAATAGAGCCTCTCCTTCTCCTTCATGATCTCGTAGAGCCTCTTATGTCCCATTATGACCGTCTGCCTGACGTCAAAATCATCGTACTTGAAGTGGTCCTGCTCCAATACGGCAAGACGCTCGTTCTTGGGGATGTTTACAAAACCCTTCTGGGGTTCGATCTCCCCGGAGATTATCTTGAGGAACGTGGACTTACCGGCACCGTTGGCACCGATTATCCCGTAGCAATATCCCTTATTGAACTGTATGTTTACGTTCTCGAAAAGTTTCCTTGCGCCGAATCTTAATCCGACATTCGATACATCGATCATTTATCTTCCTAATCCTTTTTCTCGTATTCAGGCTTCATAAAGGCGCCTTCCAACCTTATTATCCAGTAAGTCGGCACGATCTTGGATGCCAGATGCAAAAGCTTCTGGGTAAGACCGTAGACGAAGAGCTTGCGTCCGCGGAGGGATGCCTTAAGGGATGCCTTAGCAAGCTTATGGGGATCCGCCGCCACGAATCTTCTGAATCCCGTGAATTCCGCGGAACCTCCGTCCGTTGCCAGGGCCTGGAATCCCGTCACCACGGGGCCCGGACATACCGTCGTCACCTTGATCCTGCGGGGGAGCAATTCGATACCAAGAGCCCTGGAAAAGGATACCACATAAGCCTTGGATGCCGCATAGGCCGCAAAGCCCGGCTGGGGCAGGAAGGCCGCTGAGGATGCAATATTGATCACCCGGGAACCCTCTCCCATACGGGGAAGGCACATGCGCGTAATAACGGAAAGGCTCCTGCAGTTAAGGTTCAGGGTATCCTCAAGGCACTTCTCGTCACGGTCGGCGATATTGCCCTTCTTGCCCATTCCGGCGCAGTTAATGAGAAGTCCCACAAAGGGGTCATTGTCCTCGAGATAGGAACGGAGGCTCTCCACTCCCTCCCTGGTCGTAATATCCGCGGGAAGTATATCTATCCGATCAGAAGAAAGCTCCTCCTTAAGCGCCTTAAGCTTATCTTCCCTTCTCG
>DNAE01000038.1 GCA_003543635.1 Clostridiales bacterium
ATATTTTTCCCGGAGGCTTCCTTTGAAATTATGTTAGGATCTATCCTCAGAGCCAATTTTCCGGGTAAGGTAGTAGCTCCTTTGCCGAGAAGGCGAAGCACTGTTCTTGCTATCTTAGCTGTTGCTTTTGCCGCTCCGGTCTTCAATTCTCCTCCAAAAGGTGACCCACCACCAGGAGACGGTACGTTACTCCCGGGGAAGGATATGTACAAGTTATCAGCGTAAGCTGCTTGGTATCTGTGATATCGCCCTCGATATAGTCATCAAGTTCCGCGGGATCGATGGCGAAGATATTATCCACGATGTAGATATATTCATTTCCCTGAACATCGACGATGCTGACACGATCCCCCGTCTCTACCTCGTCAAGTCTGTTGAACATGGCACCCTCTTCCCTCATGTGATGGGCGAGGATCGTGCAGTTTCCGACTTCCCCCGGAAGTACGGATCCGTCGTAGTGACCTGCTCCGTATCTCAGGGCGATGACCGTTGCTTCGTTCCAGACAGGAATATTGATGTCGACGGACTCGATGGAGATTATACCGATGGCCGTAAGGGTGACATAATCGGGAAGATTTCCTTCCGCATCGTACATCATCTGCTGCTGAAGGGCGATCTCGTCTTCGTCTCCGTATATGTCGTAGGACTCTCCGTTGACTTCGTTACCCTCCCTGGGAACCACGAAGGTGACCTCCGATATCTCGGTTCCGAGGGCGATCTGCTCCTGTACAGCGGAAAGACCCTGATCTGCCATCTGCTTTCTTTTGAAATTCTTGACGGGGTCGACAAGAAGGAGTATCACTCCTATGAGGAGCAACAGTATAGCTATGACGAGCAATATGTTCTTGTTGGTATTGCTGTCCCTGTTATCCTTTTCCCCTTGTTTTTTCAACGTCTGTCTCCCACAAACAAAAATACATCGTTATTATAATGCAAATCTGTGTTATTATGTATTTAATTTTTTCGCGAAAAAGACGAGAGGGAAGCCGAATGAACAACGATCTTTGGGACAAAGCGCTGAAAATACTTGCAGTCGATCCGAGAGTCAATACAGTTATCTACGACAGCATATTGAGTGAGATAAAGCAGGAGGACTGCTCCGACGGTATCCTTATCCTCACCTGTGTAAACGAATATTCCCTCAACCTCGTCAAGGGCAAGGATCTTAACGCACCCATCATCGACGCCGTGAACCTCGTCTCCGGCGGAAACATGACGGTCAAGTTCATAATCGAAGGGGACGAGAAGGCGAAGACGGTCACTTCCATCAGCGGCAAGAAGGCCCAGATGAAGGAAAGATCCCTGGAATCCTACGGCATCTCCTCCGAATTCACATTTGACAATTTCATCGTGGGTGACTGTAACAAGTTCGCCCATGCATCCGCGGTCTCCGTGGCTAATAACCCCGGTGTCAGTTCCAGCCGTAATCCCCTCTACCTCTGGGGTAATTCAGGTCTCGGAAAGACCCACCTCATGAAGGCGATAGGCTACAGCATCCAGCAGAATTACAAGGATAAGATAGTTCTTTACACCACCTGTGAGCAGTTCACCAATGCCTACGTTGCCTGCATGAACAACAAGAAATATGAAGAGTTCAGATCCAAGTACAGGGGCGTTGACGTCCTCCTTATCGACGATATCCAGTTCCTTATCGGAAAAGAGGGTATCCAGATGGAATTCTTCAATACCTTCGAGTCCCTGATAACCTCCGGAAAGCAGATCGTAATAACGAGCGATAAGGCTCCCAAGAATCTGACGGAGCTTGATTCCAGGCTCACCTCAAGATTCCAGAACGGTATGACCATGGATATCCAGCCCCCGGACTTTGAAACGAGGAAGGCCATATTCCTGAGCAAGATGGATAACGACGGTATATCCCTGTCGGATGACATCATCAACTACGTCTGCGAGAACGTGACCAAGAATGTCCGTGAGCTCAACGGCGCCTACAATATCGTTTCTGCCTTCTATGCGCTTTCAGGCGGAGAATTGGACCTCGAGACCGTGGAGGAGAGGCTTTCATCCATCATCTCCCCGGGCAAGAAGAAGAAGCTTACACCCGAGATCGTAACGGATGCCGTCTCCATCTACTATGACATCACCTCCGAGAAGATGAAGTCGAAGATAAGGAACACCGAGATAGTTAATGCCAGATCCGTCGCCATGTATATCTGCAGAGACCTTCTGGAGATGCCCTACGAGAAGATAGGACATTTCTTCGGCGGAAGGAAGCATACCACCGTCATGAATGCCTGCAGCAACGTGGAGAACGACGAGAGCCTTATGGGTGACGTGGAGAGCATCAAGAAGAGGATAATGGATTACTGAACTTTTGAACATATTTCTGTTCATAAGTTCACATCTTACGGTAGGCAGATTGTTTGTAAAAACCGGATGTTCTCAAGATGCATGTTATAAACACGGATAAACCGTCTTTTGAACATGGTTTTAACACTGTTAAATCATTGTGTTTTATGGCTCTTCCGGGGTTTTAAACAATTTGAGCATCACATAATAGGAATACTGATAAGATAAGTATAAATACCCTTTACGCAATTGTCATTTGGCCCTATATAAAGTATAATATTATTTAGCATTTTTTAATTATGGAAGGACATACGGATCATGAAGTTTAATTGTAATAAGACAGACCTTATAGCAGCTATATCCATTGTTCAGAAGGCGATAAAGTCCAATTCCACAGTACAGATACTCGACGGTATCCTGATCCAGGCAGATGACAGTTCCGTTAAGCTCACGGGATATGATCTTGAGACTGGTATCGAAGCGGATGTGGATTCCGATGTATATGAGAAGGGTTCCATCGTTGTTCCTTCAAGACTTTTCGCGGAGTATATCAAGAAGCTTCCCGAGGAGATGATCACCATCTCTTCCGATGACAGGAACCAGCTTCGGATCGAGAGCGGATCCTTCGATACGAATATCAAGGGTAATTCCGCCGATTCCTATCCCAAGATCCCCATCATCGAGACGGAGAACAAGATAACCGTAAGCCAGAAGATCCTGAAGAATATGATCGATCATACGATCTTCGCGGTCTCCAAGGACGATACAAGGCAATCCCTCACGGGCTGCTGCCTTGAAAGCGACGGCAAGACCATCACCATGGTCGCCATCGACGGTTTCAGAATGGCCCTCAGGAAGGAAGATGTGGGAGAGGATTTCCCTCTTATGAACTTCATCATTCCCGGTAAGG
>DNAE01000011.1 GCA_003543635.1 Clostridiales bacterium
CCCGGCAAAAAAAGATCAGCAGGGATGCTGCTGATCTTGGGAGGGTCTGATATGCGGTGATCAACCCCAGAGGGCGGTGAGCATGGGGATGATCTGCTTCTTTCTGGACATTACTCCGGGGAGGAAGAGCATGTTGTCTTCCGGCTCTGCATTGAAGGCGAATCTGATGGTGTCGTCGTTTCCTATGTAGAGTAGCTCCGTTCCTTCGATAAGGACGTCCGTGAGCATCAGGATGACCATGTCGTAGCCGTTCTTCTTCTGCATCGTACGCATGGTCTCCATGAATTCCTCCTTGCGGGCGAGCATGCTCTTGGAATCGACGCAGATGATCTGGGAGACGCCCAGGGTCTGGCCTGCGATGTGGAATTCCTTGAAGTCGGCGCCGATGAGCTGCTCTGCTGTCTTGGCGTCGGAGGAAGAGGAGTCGAAGAGCTCCTTTCCTATCTCCTCGATGGAGACGCCGGCGATCCTCGAGAGCCTCTCGGCCATGGCGATGTCCTTCTTGGTGCAGGTGGGAGATTTGAACATAACGGTGTCGGACAGGATCGCCGATACCATAAGTCCCGCCATGTTGGTGGTGGGGGTTATACCGTTCTCCTGATACATCTCCGCCACGATGGTGGTGGTGCTCCCCACGGGCTCGTTCCTTACGTGGATGGGCTGGGTGGTCTGGATATCCGCCAGGCGGTGGTGGTCGATTATCTCCAATATCTCGGCCTGATCGAGGCCGGGGACGGCCTGGGCCGCCTCGTTGTGGTCCACCAGGACCAGCTGCTTCTTCCTGGGCCTTAACAGGTGGTACCTGGATAAGGTTCCCACGACCTTGTCTTCGGCATCCAGGACGGGGTAGCTCCTGAACCTGCTCTTAAGTACCTTCTCACGTACATCATCCAGATAGTCGGAGAGTCTGAAGCAGACTATGTCGCCCCTGCTGCAAGCCCTTGAGATGGGCGCTGACTGATATATGAGCTTCGATACCCTCAGGGCATCGAAGGGTGTGCTGATTATGGTGGTATCGCAGTCTTCTATGTTCTCGGGAAGACAGCTTGCCCCCGCTTCGCAGATGATCAGGGCATTTACCTTGTTCTCGATGGCTCTCTTAACGAGTTCCGGCTGGTCTCCCGCGAGGACTATGTTGTCCCGTCCCTTGAACAGGAGCTGCTCCTCACTCTGGGGAAGGGCGATCACTATGCGTCCCGATATGGTATCCGCCCCCGTCTTTCCGTCGCAGATTATGTGACCTTCGATCACTCCCAGGAGGTTAAACAGGGGAAGGTCGTTCACCTTGGGATCCGTTATGGTATTCATGTTGTAGGTGGCGATATCACCTGCGGAAAGGGTACCGTAAAGTGTGCCGTCGGGGTTGACCACGGGAATGGAGGTCGTCTTTACCTCGTCCATGATCTTCCAGGCCCGGTCCATGGTCACCGAGGGCTCCAGCGCAGGAGGCGTATCGAAGTCTATATCGCTGACCTGGGTCCTCATGTCCTTTATCCTGACGGGGGAGGAGAGATCGAATCTTCGAAGCATCCTCTTTGTCTCGTCGTTCACGTGGTCGATCCTTGCAGCCACGTATTCCCTGTCTCCCGCGGCATTCCTTAAAGCCGCATATGCCATAGCGGAAACCACTGCGTCGGTATCGGGATTCTTGTGCCCGATAACAAATACCTTACCCATATATACACTCCATTTGAGTTTTCTGTAATGATTCTACTTTCTGACGGTGGAAAGCTCAATTGACACTTTTAACAGTATTGCATTAAGATTAACGGGTAGCTTTAAATGAAATCGAGGTGTTTTAAATGTTTAACGTTGGGATCATCGGTACCGGATCCATCGCCGAGAAGATGGCGACGGCGATCAAGGAGCTCCGTGACGTGAAGGTCACCGCCGTGGCTTCCAGGGAAATGGAAAGGGCAAAGGCATTCATCAAGGCGAACTGCCCCAAGGCGACACCCTACGGCTCCTACGAAGAGTTCGCCATGGCTCCCGACATCGATCTCGTTTACATAGCGACACCCAATACATACCACTACGAGAATGCCATCCGCTGCATAAAGGAGTACAAGAACGTCCTCGTCGAAAAGCCCTTCACCATGAGCCGCGCCGAAGCCGACAGTATCTTTGTTGAGGCCAAGAACAGGGGTATTTTCGTTTGTGAGGCCATGTGGACTGCCTTTATGCCCCTGCATAAGAAGATGCTGGAGTGGATCCGCGACGGAAGGATCGGCGCCGTCAGATATGTTTCTTCGAATCTCGGATATAACATTGAGGACAAGAAGCGTCTGACTGATCCCGCCCTGGGCGGCGGCGCTTACCTTGACCTGGGAGTATATCCTGCCCATCTTGCCATGAGCATCATGGGGGATGACCTGGAGGTCAAGTCAGTCTACGCCCGCAAGCTTTCCACCGATATCGACAGGGAGACGAGTTTCATCCTGGGTCCCAACGGCGACGGTCCCGTGGCAATGGCCTACGTCACCATGAGCGCCCTTACGGACAGGGACGGTTCCGTGGTGGGTGAGAAGGGCTATATCAAGCTCTTTAATATCAACGACTACGAGAAGATCGAGCTCTATAACGAGCGCGGCGAGCTCTTGGAGACCGCGGAGCGGGAAGGCAAGAGCGGATACGCCCTTGAGATGCAAAGATGCAAGGAGTGCATCGCGGACGGCCTTATCCAGTGCCCCGAGATGCCCTGGAGCAGGACTGCCACACTGGCTACCCTCAACGATAAGATAAGGTCTATGATGTAAATATGGCCCACTACTTCGATAAGGATCCCGATACCATATCAGACAGGCGTTACATCGCCTATCGTCAGCACGGACGTGATTTCCGCTTCGTTACGGACACCGATGTCTTCTCAAGGAACGATGTGGATAAGGGCACGGATATCCTCCTTAAGACTTCCATTGCCGATATTAAGGCACGGGGAGCAAAGAAGGGGGAAAGGCTCCTGGACCTCGGGTGCGGTTACGGAGTAGTCGGTATCGTCATGAAGTCGGTCTTCGTCAACTTTGACGTGACCCAGGCTGATATCAATTCCAGAGCGGTCTCCCTCACAAAGGAGAACTGCGAGCTCAACGGGATAAGGACTGATAAGGTCCTTCAGAGCAACGTGCTTCAGGAACTGTCTGACGATGATCTATTCGACATCGTCATCACGAATCCCCCGGTAAGGGCGGGAAAGAAGACCGTTTTCGAATTCTACGAGCAGGCATATGCCCATATGAAAGAGGGAGGCTCCATCTACGTCGTCCTCCAGAGGAAGCAGGGCGCCCCCAGCAGCGAGAAGAAGCTTAACGAGCTTTTCGGTAACTGTGAGACCCTGGAGATCGAGGGCGGTTACCACATCATGAGATCGGTCAAGGAGGCGATATAATGCTGCCTTTCCCTTTCCTCGATTCCATGATCATGTATTTTGTATACGGTTTCATCGGCTGGATAGTCGAGGTCATCTACTACGGCATCACCGAGGGCAGGTTCATCAACAGGGGATTCCTGAACGGTCCCCACTGTCCCGTCTACGGACTGGGATTCTACGGAGTAGTCTGGTTCTTCAAGCCCGTTGCGGATTCCTTCCCCCTTCTGTTCTTCGGCTCGGCCTTTACGGCCACCGCCGTGGAGCTCCTGGCGGGTGTTATCCTCTATGCCATCTTCCATCTGAGATGGTGGGACTACTCGGATTATAAGTACAACTTCAAGGGTTTCATCTGCCTGAGATTTGCCATCTACTGGGGTATCGCATGTTCCCTGGGTATGTATCTGCTGTTCCCGTTGGTACATGAGATCACCCTGCATACTCCCGAGCCCGTAAAGCTCGTCTTCGTTATCATCATGTCGGGGGTCCTGGTCGTGGATCTTATCGTTTCCGTGGCCTCCATATTCGAGTTCAACAAGAAGGTCAGGTTCGTTTCCAGTATCTCGGGAGGCATCAGACTGACCTCCGACAAGCTGGGCAGCAAGATCTATGATACGGTGGATACCATCGTTACGAAGACGTCCCCCGCAGTTGAGACCACCACCAACTCCTATAACGAATTCCGCACCATGTATATGAACCACAGGAACGAGGAGAAGGAGCTTGCCAGGAAGAACAGGGCGGAGGAGAGAGCCCTCCTCGGTTCCTACGTTAAGAGCGGCAAGGAGACACTGGTCAAGACTAAGGACGCGGCAGGAGAGAAGATCATCAGTACCCTGGGCAGCCTGAAAAGGCCCGAGATACGACTTCTCAGCATAATCAAGACAAACAAGAAGGACGACTACGACGAGACCATCAGGTATCTCAAGGATCACTACGACGATACCTACGATGCGGTTGACGATATAAGAAGAGAGGAAGAAAAATGAAGATAATGGCAGTATCCGATATCCACGGGTCCATCGGAGCCGCGAGGAAGATCATCAGGGTAATGGAGGAGCAGGGTGCCGACAGGCTCCTGATCCTGGGGGATATCCTCTACCACGGACCCAGGAACGATCTTCCTTCGGACTATGCACCCAAGGAGGTCATTGCGGCTTTGAACGGTATAAAGGAGAAGATCCTGGCCGTTCGCGGCAACTGTGATACAGAAGTGGATCAGATGGTGCTGGAGTTCCCCATAATGGCGGATTATATGCTTATCCAAAGTGAGGACCTTACGGTCTTCGCGACCCACGGTCACAAGATCAACAGGGACAAGGATATGCCCTATCTGACCGAGGGCTCCGTATTCCTTTACGGCCATACCCACGTGACGGAGGATGTTACGGAAAACGGTATCAGGTTCATGAACCCGGGATCTCTTCCCATACCAAAGGCGGGGAGCGTTCCTTCGTATATAATGATTGAAAACGGCAGGGCGGAGCTTTCCGCTTTTGATGCCTGACAGGAGGTCTTTATGTCTGCATGTGATTCGTGCCCTTCCAAGGAGGGTTGTGCATCCCAGGAGAATTGTCCGTCCAAGAACGGCAACATTAAGAAAGTCATCGGTATAGCCAGCGGAAAGGGCGGCGTGGGTAAATCCTTCGTAACCTCTGTCCTGGCGGCAAAGCTTGCTTCCAGGGGACTTAAGGTGGGTATCATGGATGCCGACATCACAGGCCCCTCCATCCCCAAGGCCTTCGGTCTTTCGGAGATACTTACGGCAAACGAGGAGAACCGTATCATGCCTGCCGTTACCAAGGGCGGCATCAAGGCGGTGAGCCTTAACCTCTTAATGGACGATCCCGAGTCTCCGGTTATCTGGAGGGGACCCGTTATCTCCGGACTCGTTAAGCAGTTCTGGACTGATGTGGAGTGGGGCACCTTGGACGTCCTTCTTATCGATATGCCCCCGGGAACGGGAGACGTGCCCCTTACTGTCTTCCAGTCGGTGCCCGTGGACGGTATCGTTCTTGTTTCCACACCCCAGGATCTTGTTTCCATGATAGTTGGCAAGGCCCGTAACATGGCCAGGATGATGAACGTCAATATCCTGGGTCTCGTTGAGAATATGAGCTATATCAAGTGCCCCGACTGTGATCGCGTGATCCCTCTTTTCGGTGACGATTCAAAGCTTCAGGCAGCCTGCGACGCGGAGGGTATCCCTCTCCTGGATAAACTGCCCCTGGATGTCACCTCCACCTCCGCGGTGGATAACGGCGATGCCGAGAGCCTGGGGGAGGGGATCCTTGATAATACGGCAGCCCTGATCGAGGGAATGCTGTGAGAAAAGGGATCCTGCCCCGACTGATCGCGGCCCTGATCGCGGTGTCCCTGATGGTCTCGTGCTCCAAGAGCGAAAAGAGCGTGGAGGACTGCCTGGGGGAACTCTCCTACGACAGCTCCGTGAGCGCCATGGTATACGAGGAAGTGGAAGGCGAGGACGGCGCCAAGGGCATTCAGTACAGAAGGGTCACGGACGTGGACTCCCTGAAAAAACAGGAGGAGATCACCATCCTCTTCTACTTTTATAATCCCACGAGAAGCGACCTGGCGGGGGTGACCGCCGGCGTGGAGGACCTTGCCCAGACTTTGGACGGGCAGCTCCTGGTGGTCGCGGTGGATACCATGCAGGAAAGGGAACTCGTCACCTACTACTGCGTTGAGGGAATACCGGGATTCGTACTGTCCCGGGGCGGGAAGATCGTCTCCTCCTTCGACGGACAGGAGAGGGTGAGCTGGACCATGAGCGACGTGGTGGACTGGGTGGAAAACTACGGATTCGTCCCGGACATGTCCCTTTTGGAATAAGAAGGAGGTATTTATGAACTACGGATATATAATGACCATCGGTCAGGACAGCCACAGATTCGAAGAGGGCATCTTCGATAAGAGCAGTAACCACATAATGATGGGGGGATATGAGCTCCCCTTTGACAGGAAGTTTTCCGCCAACAGCGACGGCGACGTTATCCTCCATGCGGTGACCAATGCCATCTCCGGATATACCGGGATAAATATCCTCGGAGGGAAGGCGGACGAGATCTGCCTCGGTCAGGGGATAAAGGACAGCAGCGTCTATCTCAAGGAGGCCATGAAGGATCTGGGGGACGCAAAGCTTTACCATCTTTCCCTCACCATCGAGTGCCTGAGACCCAAGCTCAAGGAGCATATCCCCGGCATAAGGAGCAGACTCTCGGAGCTTCTCGGAATGGACGGGAAGCATATCGGGATAACGGCCACCACGGGGGAAGGCCTCACGGGATTCGGCCGCGGTGAAGGAATACAGGTATTCGCCTGCCTTACATTAAGAGTTCCCGAGGAAGACTGATCAGTCGATCTTCTTAACGTTCTCGGGGGAATTCTCCACGGGGAGAGCCCTCTTGCCTATCCTTGCGGCAAGGGCGATGTCGTCCTCGGAGCCTCCGAGACCTTTCTTTATGGCATTTACATAGGAATCCAGAAGGACCTTGTACTTGAAGCACTGGGGATATCCGAAGGAGAGCTTGGCGGCGGGAGCAGTCTTAGCGGCCTTGGGTGCCTCAGGCTTTTTAAA
>DNAE01000148.1 GCA_003543635.1 Clostridiales bacterium
GGCTTAACATGCTGGAATTCAACTACCTGATAGACCTGATTGTCCATCTCGAAACAAAGACCGTTTCTGAAATCACCTGCACTGATCATAAAAATCTCCTTTTCTTTGCACACTCATGCACTATAATCAACATTAAAATATTTTACTGAAAGTTCTAATATTGTTCAAGCATAAAATAATATCAGATATATTTGTTTGATTTAGTCATATTGTTTAGGTTAATATTTTTAAAGATAAAAAGCAAAAGGGTGTTCTTATGGATATCGATCTGACTGATATATATGAACTTATCACAACCTGCGAGAATTTTGACGGAAGTCTCAACGAATCAGCAGCGGTCACGGCCATCGCCGAGAAGCTCGAGATAAGCAACGTTTCCTACAGGGTCTTCACAGACGGTATCAATATCGAGTCGTCCGTAATCTTTACCGCCCAATCGGCAAAACTCGGTGAGAATTATGACCTCTCCCGGGAAACATCCGATTCAAGAGTAATAATCATCAGGATCTACCGCTTCCCCGACGCGGCTCCCTTAAAGGGTGACAACAAGGTACTCTTTTCCATCTTCCAGGAAGCCGTCCTTTCGGGACTCCTGGTAAAGAATCTGATCAACGCCTTCAGAAAGGTCATGTATACGGATCAGATGAGCGGTATCTCCAACGTAAACTACTTCAAGAGAAAACTCGGACAGCTCTTGACCGACAGTGAAAGGGATTCCTATTCCGTCGGTTTCATGAACATCAAGAACTGCCGCGTGCTCAATAAGATCTTCGGAGCCGAGAAGACGGATAAGATCATAAGGGACTATGCCCTGGAGACTTCCCTCTGCTTCGACGAGAACGATAATGAACTCTTTTCCAGGCTCGGAGGCGATAACTTCCTGTTCATGTGCAGGACAGCCAAGTGCGAGAGCATCGTAAACAAGATCAAGAAGATGACCGTCAACCTGGAATTCGACGGAGACATCATCGAGTATAACATCGAAGTAAGGATCGGTGTCGTTGCCATTAATCACAACCACACCTCAGTGCCCGAGGTGATCGACAACGCATCCTCTGCCTATTCCCTCACCAGAAGGTCCAAGGCTTCCGACGTGGTGTTCTATTCCGAGAATACCAATACGATCCTCAATAACGAGAAGGAATTCCTGGAGGATATCAAGAGGGACCTCGAGTCAGGCAAGTTCCTTGTCTACTACCAGCCCATCGTTAAGAATTCCGGCAATCTCAAGCTCATAGGAGCCGAGGCTCTCATCAGATGGAGGAGGCACGACCATATGGTCAACCCCCTCTCCTTCATACCCGTAGCCGAGAAATACAACATAATAAGCAAGATCGATCTTTATGTACTCGAGAGGGTCTGCATGAAGCTCCGTGAGTGGATCGACATGGGCATCGAGACGGTCCCCATCTCCTGTAACTTCTCCCAGTATGATCTTCTCACCGATTCCCTTCCCGATAAGATCATCGCCATTGTGAAGAAGTACGATATCGACCCCAAGCTCATTAATATCGAATTTAAGGAGGCGGGTTTCCACGACGAGTACGATGCTCTGTGCTATTCCGCTACCAAGCTCATAGCATCCGGGATCAAGATCTCCATCGATAACTTCGGTACGGGATTCTCCTCACTGGGTCTTCTTAAGAACCTGGACTTCAACTTCCTCAAGATCGACAGATCCATCGTCACATCAAAGGACGATAAGTCCAAGATAATCCTCGACAGCATAATCAACATGGCCAAGAGGATCGGACTTACCGTGGTCTGCGAAGGTATCGAATCTTCCGAGGATATAGAACGCATCATGGAGATCGGCTGCAACATCTTCCAGACAGACTTCTACGATAAAGCCATGTCTGAGCGCTACTTCATGAGCCGCCTGAGAAATCCCGATTACAAGTGATCAGTGAATGACCTTAAGAAAGGATCTTCTGTGGATATCCGATATCCCCAGTTCCCTTATGGCCGCATAATGATCCTTTGTCCCGTACCCCTTATGCTTTGCAAAACCGTATCCCGGGTATTCCTTATCGTAATCCGCCATGATATGATCCCTGGTCACCTTGGCCAGTATCGAAGCCGCCGCAATGGAGTTGGACTTGGCGTCTCCCTTTATAATGGGCTCTATCTTCATGCTGACGCCCTCGAGCTTTACCGCATCTATGAGGAGCACATCGGGCTTAAAGCCGTCCTTAGTGAGTTTCTCGACACAGGATCTCATGGCTTCCTTTGTGGCATTTAAGATATTGATATCGTCGATCCTTTGGGCCTCGACCCTGACCACCGCATATGCTAAGGCGGATTCCTTTATCTTAAGGAAGAGCTCCTCCCTCTTTTTTTCCGAGAGTTTCTTGGAATCATCCAGCCCGAGAACGGGCTTATCAGGATCAAGAATACATGCCGCCGCAACAACCGGACCTGCCAGAGGACCTCTTCCGGCCTCATCGATACCTGCTATCAGATTGGCACCCGAGGCCCTGTAGTTATCCTCGTATGTGCTTAAGAGTTTGTATTTTTCCTTGAGTTGTTCCTCAGTCAGTCTGGCCATTTCTTTCTCCTTACGCTTCGGGCCTGTCGGCTGCCTCCAATGTGATCCTTCCTATCCTGCCGCTCTTAAGGTCGTCCAGGAAAAGATTGGCAAAGCGGTCCTCATCGACTCTTCCGCCGGACATGAGGCATCCCCTCTTCTTGCCCATTTCAAGAAATCTGTCGTATTCATCCTGACCCTCATAGATCTCGATCTTATAGCGATCCTCCATGAGAGCGGGATAGAGCTCACACAGAAGGTTAATGGCATTATAGGCAACTTCAGTTGAATCCGTGACCTCGGACTTAACGGCACCCGTGGCAGTCAATACCAGCTGGGATCTCTTGGTCCCTATCTTGGGCCAGAGGACGCCCGGCATATCCATGAGGTCCAGACCCGAATCGGTCCTTATCCACTTGGGAGCTCTCGTAACACCGGGCTTATTTCCGGTGATGGCAACCTTCCTTCCGCAAAGACCGTTTATAAGGGTGGATTTACCCGTATTGGGGACGCCCACCACCATGACCTTAACGGTCTTTCCTTCGCGGCCCTTTTCCCTTGCACGGTTTAACATATCGGAGCAGATCTCGTTGGTGAGCTTGATGAGCTTATCGATACCCTTCTTCCTGTTGGCTTCAAGAGCCACGGAATAGGTACCGTTCTCCTTAAGGTAGGATATCCAGCGTAACGTCTTGTCCGGATCGGCAAGATCCGACTTATTGAGCAGAACTATCCTGGGCTTGCTTCCTATTATCTTATCAAGCTCCGGGTTCCTGGACGAGTAAGGGATCCTTGCATCACATGTCTCATAGACCACATCAACGGCCTTAAGGTTCTCCTTGGTGTCGTTAAGGGCCTTCCTCATGTGTCCCGGGAACCAGTTGATATCCTGTGCCATATTGTTCCTCCGCTTTTGATATGCGTTTTATTTTAACATAAAAAGCGGGAGCCGCCGAATGACTGCTCCCGAACTTTTCTTTGAACTTTCCTGCGTTCGATCAAAGCTTTTCCTTGATCCTTGCAGCTTTTCCCTGACGGCCGCGAAGATAGTAGAGCTTTGCTCTTCTGACACGACCCTTCCTGACGATCTCGATCTTGTCGATCTTAGGGGAATGTACGGGAAGTATACGCTCAACGCCTACGCCGTAAGAAATACGACGAATGGTCATTGTCTCTGAAAGTCCGCCGCCTTTTCTGGCGATGACGTATCCTTCGAATACCTGGATACGCTCACGGTTTCCTTCCTTGATCTTAAGGTGAGCTTTTACGTAGTCACCGACTTCGACATCAGGGTAGTTATTATTCAAGTTCTCACTCTCAACAACTTTAACCAGATCCATTGAAGTTCCTCCTTATCTGTCAGATGTTCGTGCCCCGCGTTCGGACAGAGGACCATCCCTTTTAGCTGAAATAGTATATTATAACGATCTTTTGAATGCAAGCATTTTTTCCCAGTCTTCGGGAGTTATATGAAGTTTATCCAGCATATCGGGTCTTTTTTGCCAGGTCTCCACCAGGGAAGCGATGCGATAGTACTCTTCGATGTTGGCCGTATGTCCCGATATCAGGACCTCGGGGACCTCCTTCCCATGCCAGACCCGGGGCTTTGTATACTGGGGGGCTTCAAGGGTACCGTTCATGTGGGATTCGTTGGTATAAGCATCCTCAGCGGGCAGCACACCCTCGATCATCCTGGAAACGGAATCCACTATGGTGACCGCAGCGATCTCTCCCCCCGTGAGGACATAGTCGCCAATGGATATCTCCTCGTCACATATCTCCGAGATAACTCGGTCGTCAACTCCCTCGTAGTGCCCGCAAAGGATGCAGATATGATCCTTCTTTGATAATTCCATGACCTTCTTCTGGTCGAGGACACTGCCCTTGGGGCTCACGTAGAGAGTATAAGGCTTACCCACGCTCTCCCAGGCTCTGTAGACGGGTTCGCATTGAATGAGAAGGCCCCTCATTCCCCCGTAAAGGGTATCATCTATCTTTCCGTAGTCGTTATCGGCGAAGTCCCTGATATTAACGCAATCCAGGGAAATAATGCCCTGCTTGAGGGCTCTGCCGATTATGCTCTCGGAAAGGAAGTTCCTTACCTGATCCGGGAATAAAGTGAGGATGGAGAATCTCATATCACTTCTTCTTTGTCTCGTATATCTCGTAAAGGCCTTCGGGGAGTCTCACCTTCATGATGCTGCCTTCGATATCCACTTCATAGCAGACATCCTTAAGGAAGGGTATCTGAAGGTCCTTCTTACCCTTGCGCTTAACGCTTACGATGAAATTGGCGCCGGTCTCATATACCTCTGATACGATACCCAGCTCACCCTTCTCATCGTCCACAACGGTAAGTCCCATCAAATCCGCGATATAGAACTCATCCTTGCCGATGGGGGAAGCATCTTTCCTTTCAATGGAGATAAAGCTCCCCTTCAAGGTCTCAGCCTTGTCCCTGTCATCAATACCTTCGAAAAAGACAAGCACATTGCCCCTGTCAAACCTGACGGATGAGATGTCGTATTCATTCTTTATGTTGCCGTCGTAATCCGTGAGGGCAACCTTTTTAAGCTTTTTAAAATGGCGCACATTATCGGTGATCGGAAAGACTTTGACCTCTCCCCGAACACCGTGTGCGCCTGTTATCTTACCAATTATAAATCTGTCAGTCATCAGCCGACGATGT
>DNAE01000010.1:0-8965 GCA_003543635.1 Clostridiales bacterium
GACTAGATTCGTTGTTTTCTTGTTTTAGTCCTATTACAGCAGGAATTTTCTGATGATCTTCTCGGCTACGCGGGTGTCCAGGGGTCTTTCATTTGTCTCGTGGAGGATGATGAGCCTGTCGCCGGGATATATGCCGGCCTGTTCGTAGAGTTCGATGCGTTTGATATTCTTCCTGACATAGTCGATGTCATCCATTTTGCCGAGATGCTCAAGATAGTACTGGCGGCGCAGACGCACGTTTAACGCTTTGAAGTCGGGGTGGATAAGGTATTTTCCGTTTAACATGAGAGGGTTCTCGTATTTGTACGGAATCCCGAGTTCGTAAAGCTTGTCGGCGATGATCTTCTCCGACTTGGATCTTACCTGTTCACCTCTGTTGGAGAATATACGTGGAGCATCGGGGTCTACCCCTTTTGTCTCCATGCCCTTGTCGTACCAATCCTGTATGAATCGTTCGTCCGTCAGGTGAGCCGGCAGGATGAATGTCTTCCTGCCTTCGCTCGACTTGTCGTAAACGGACTCAAAGGTGTTCGTCTTCATCAGTTTGGCAAGTTGTTCCCGTTCTTTAACGGCGGCTTTGAGCGACTGATCATCGAATCGGCGCTGAATTATCTTGATTGCGGCATCCCTGCCCTTTTTGTCGGCATAGGTTCCGTTAGGCCCCGATGAACCGTCAACGATATAAAGCCTGGGAACGCCGGATGAGCTGTCTAATCTTACCCGCCCTTCGGGCACGTCGCCGCTTAGCCTCATCTGAAGCTTTGATATGGTCTCGTTAAGGAGGCGCATCCGTTCTTCCAGCATCTTTCTGTACTCGTTCATGAAGGGATTATAGTAGAGAAGGGGAAGCGCGTGAACGGTTTTTGGCGGATAGGCGGATAAATCGGGACTTTTTTGACGATTTGGTACTTTTTAAGATGTGTCAAAGTTGTCATTTTTTGCGGGACATGGACAAAAAAGCAAATTTATAATCTATAATAAAAAGCATGAAGAAGATCCTTACGGTCGAAGACGACAGCGGCATTTCTAATCTGATCTACATGACCCTCACCGATGAGGGCTACGAGTGTTATGTGGCCACAGACGGCGAGGAGGGGGCTAATGCCCTTGAATACGGCAGCTACGATCTGGTGCTGCTGGATCTCATGTTGCCGAAGATAAGCGGATACGAGCTGCTGGAGCAGATCAGAAAGACCAGCACCACGCCCGTTATCATCATATCCGCCATGAATCAGGTAAGCGACAGGATCAGGGGCCTTCGAATGGGTGCCGACGATTACATCTGTAAGCCCTTCCAGATCGGTGAACTGGTGGCCAGGGTGGAGTCGGTGCTGAGGAGGACTTCCCACGACGACGGTTCCCTCCTTTACGGCGGTGTCAGGATCGACATCGGCAGCAGAAGGGTATTCGACCGGTACAATAACGAGATCCCCCTGACGGTCAAGGAATTTGACCTCCTCGAGGTGCTCATCAGAAATAAGAATATCGCTCTCACCAGGGAGTATCTTTACGAGTCCGTTTGGAAGGAGGAGTACCTCGGTCAGACAAGGACCCTTGATAACCACATACAGCGACTTCGTAAGAAGCTCAACTGGGACGATATGATCCAGACCGTGTTCAGGATCGGGTACCGCCTTCATATGCCGGAATCCAGAATATGAAATTCTTTGACAAGCTCTATGTTTCCATGTTGCTGCTCCTGACCGTGGCATTGGCGGTTACGGAGTATTACATCGTGGCCCTGAGCACCAGGTCGGCCCTGGATAACAGGATAGAGGCATCCCTCAAGCAGCATCAGCTCATAAAGTACGCATTACAGTCCGACCTTTTGTCTGCCTCCCAGGCGGGTACCGTGGGAGCGAACACCATCGCCGATATCACGGACCAGACGGCGAACGCCATGACGGTCTTCCTGATCCTCAGGAGCGATAAAAGCTCCTACGTTTACTACGATAACGTGGAGGTGGATGTTCCCGATATCAACACGGAGGCGGGAAAGATCAACTATATGGCCTTCTCGGAGGGGGGCAGGAAATTTGTCGCCATGGCAAGTTCCTTTTCCCAAGGGTCCTTTGATCTGAGGCTCATATCCGTGACCGACATCACCGATATCTATGATGACGCGGGGCAGATGCAGTTCCGCTGCCTTTGGATCTTCCTGGGGGTCATCACCGCGGGAATGATATTCACTTTTGTATTCAGTTCGATAATAACCCGCCCCATTAAGGAGCTCACCGAGGTGGGAGAGAAGTTCTCGGGCGGCGACTACTCCGGCAGGGTCAAGACCATCACCAACGACGAGATCGGAGAGATGGCCCAGGTCTATAACAATATGGCGGATACCATCGAGGATAAGATACGGGAGCTGGAGCTGGCGGTAAAGCAGAGGGAGGACTTCACTGCCGCCTTCGCCCACGAGCTCAAGACCCCCATGACGAGTATCATCGGATACGCGGATACCCTCTATCAGAAGGATCTCCCCGAGACCGAGGCCAAGGCTGCGGCGGAGTTCATCGTAAACGAGGGCATGAGGCTGGAGGCGCTTTCCTTTAAGCTCCTGGAGCTGATCACCCTTAAGAATTCCGATTTCCTCCTGGAGGAGATCGAGATGAAGGATTTCCTGAACGATATCAGGGATACGGTCCTCCCGGCGGCAGCCAAGAAGGGCGTAAGGGTCTTCTTCGACTTCGAGCCCGGTTACTGCAGGATCGAGTTCGACCTGTTTAAGACGTTGGTCCTGAATCTCATAGACAATGCCATGAAGTCCGGATCCGATTCCGTTGCGGTCCTTTCCCAGAGCAGGGGGGATGAATACATGATCGCCATCGTGGACCACGGACGGGGTATCCCCGAGAAGGAGCTCAAAAGAGTTACTGAAGCCTTCTACATGGTGGATAAGGCCAGATCCAGAAAGCAGCACGGTGCGGGCCTCGGCCTGGCGCTTTGCGAGAAGATCGCCGAGATACACGGCACGAGACTGGATATCAGGAGCCGAGAGGGGCAGGGTACTGCCATAAGGATCAGGCTCAAGATGGTGGAAAGGGACGATGAAGATGCAGAAGATCAAGTTTAAGTTTTCGTCTCAGTTCAAGCATTTTATATGGATCCTGGCGCTCACCATCTCCATTGTCGGCGCAGGTATCGGTGCTCCGATGCTCCTCCTCTGGATCAATTCCATGGGACCGGCACTGCCCTCGGATTCGGTGAATATCGAGGATATCCAGCCCTACGGTTCAGACATCATCACCATGGAGAATGTCATACTGTCGAATATCAATTTCTACAGTATGCTCTATGTATATGATAACGGAACGGCCGTTGACGATATTATGAACGGAGTATCCGATGCGGAGTCCTTCACCATAAGCACCGATAACGGATTTTCAAACTTGGGATCCAAGCATCCCGGCGCCTACACGGACAACCGCCGGGAGGTGCTGTCCATTATCTGGGACAAGACCCAGGAGACCTTCAGGGGAAGTCTTCCCACCACCCTTCCCTGCTATGTGGTAGAGTTCCCGGGTGACAGCAGGTCAGGGATCATGATGGCGGACGGAAACAATAATTTCGGATTTATCGATCAGGAATACGGTCTTCCCATTTCCCTCAACATGAACATCATAAGCGAAGGATACGGCAGCCTGGACGATTACTGGAACTTTGTCAAGGAGACTTATTCCGATGCAATGGGCATCGAATTCATGCCTAATGCCTTATACTCCAATGAGTTCAGCCAGGACGGATACGATGTGTATTACTATAACGAGGCGAAGACTCCTGACGGCAAGCTTACCCTCAGGCTGTATGTTACCGGAGGCTGGTACTGGACCGGTCCCGAGTTCGAGGGGGACGACTGGCATCCCACCGACAGTTATACCTGGAATGTGGCTATCGAGTTGTCCGATTGGTGATAAGGGTTTATTATTATCGTTATGAAAAAGACGGCAGCGACAATCTGTATCCTTATCTCATCGGCGATCTTCCTGGCATCCTGCTCCCGTGGAAACGTCACGGGGGAGTCTGCCCCTGTTATCGTTGAGGATCCCACCTTCGAGACCACCGTTGAGACGGAGCCCACGGAGACCGAGATTGATTACTCCACCTGGCCGCTGGAAAATGCCGACGACGCCAGGGCGATCATTACCGATTATGCGGAGAGACACGGTCTTACCATCTTCGACTACCCCTCGGAGTTCGTAAACCTCCTGGCGAGGAATCCTGATTCCATGGATTTTGTTCTCAACTATCCCTGGCACGAACCCGTGGCACAGGAGAATATAGATGTGAGCGGAGAAGTCAACAGATTCGAGGTGCCGAGGTTCTATCAGTGGGACGAGAGATGGGGATATATGCAGTACGGAAACGGTCCCATGGGACTCACGGGCTGCGGACCCACCTGCCTTTCCATGGTGGCGGTCTACCTGCTCCAGAACCCGGACATGAATCCCGCCTGGATGGCGGAATATGCCGAGAACAACGATTACTATGCCTATGACTCCGAGAGCGGAGGCTCCCTCTGGACCCTTATGACGGACGGCGGCTTCGGCCTGGGGATCGACGTTACCCAGATCCCCGTCGTTCAGCAGAGGATGGAGCTCAATCTCGACGTGGGAAACGTGATCATCGCAGTGGTGGGCCCCGGTGATTTCACCGACGGCGGTCACTTCATTGTCATAACGGGATACGACGAGGAGGGATTCACCATAAACGATCCCAACAGCATTGAGAGGTCCGACATGCACTGGCCCTTTGATGTCCTCGGTCCCCAGATCCAGGCATGCTGGGTTTTCAGGATCTTATAAAAGTTTTGCAACTTTGACACATCTTCGGTGAAAGTATGTGACAAGCTTCCTTTACGATGGATATTGTAAGACATCAAAGGAGGCTTTTTTCGAGGGATGAAAAGATTGGTGGCATCACTTCTCCTGCTGGTACTTCCCATAAGTGCCGCAGCGATCTATCTCATCTGGGGAGCAGGATCTGAGAAGCAAGTGGAGGCCGATACAGGGAATAGGATAGAGGATTACAGGGAAGAGGAAGACAACAGGGACAAGAAGCCGCGCAGGGAAGAGGAGAGGACCGCCGAGGAGATCGTTGCGGATTATGCGGAGGATCACCTCCTGGAACGCAGCATGTGGCCCGATGAGGTAGTCGCCATGATCGATAAGAATCCCGAGACGGAAAAGTTCGTTCTTGAATACCCCTACCACAACGGGGAAGCGGATGAGGTCATCGACATCAGCGGAGATCTCGGAGATTATTCGGAGGTTCCCGCCTTCTACCAGTGGGATCAGAGATGGGGATATAAGACATACGGAAGTAACTGCATGGGTGTCACGGGTTGCGGACCCACCTGTCTTTCCATGGTGGCGGTCTACCTGACGGGGGATACGTCCCTTAATCCGGCGGTCATCGCCGATTACGCCATGAATAACGGCTACTACGATTACGAATACATGAGCGGCACCTTCTGGACCCTCATGACCGACGGCGCCAACGGCCTGGGATTCGAATCCATCGAGATCACCGTGGACGAGGACCGTATGATCAACAATCTCAACGTGGGGAACCCCATAGTCTGCATCATGGGCCCGGGGACCTTCACCGCGGAGGGACATTTCATAGTTCTGACAGGATACGAGAACGGCAAGTTCAGGATCAACGATCCGTTCTCCATGGAAAATACGCAGAAGGAGTGGGAGTTCGACGAGTTCGCCGACCAGATACAGTGCTTATGGGTAATGAGAAATTTCTGAGAGAGTTTGTGACAAGAAATGCCGACAGTGTCCTGCGGGAGTGCTATCTCATGACTGGAGATATAAACTCCGCCGAGGAACTGTTCCAGGAGGTCTTTTCCAGGGCGGTAAGGGAACGCGTATTCGAAAGGGAGTCCCTTCTGGCAATGGTCAGGACCCTTCGGGAGGGTATGGTCACCGCGTGATTTGTGACGGGAATCGTGGTATAATTTGTTGCTATGAGTCCTGTTAAAACAATCTTAAGATCGGTGCGTGATGCCAAGAAACCCACCCTCATGACCCTGGTGTTCATCCTGGGTGAGGTATTCCTCGAGGTCCTTATACCTTTCATCACGTCACAACTTGTAAATGACATTAATGCCGGCGCCGAGATCTCGAATATCGTCAAGACCGGCGGCCTGATGCTCCTTGCCGCGATATTATCCCTTCTCTGTGGAGCCGCGGCGGGATTTTTCTGTTCAAAGGCGAGTGCGGGCCTTTCGAGGAACCTGCGAAAAGACGTCTTCGCCAAGGTACAGTCCTTTTCCTTCTCGAATATAGACAAGTTCTCCACGGCATCCCTGGTCACCAGGATGACCACGGATATCATGAGTGTTCAGAACGCTTACATGATGGCCATAAGAACAGCAGTCCGAGCTCCCGTTATGCTCATCTTTGCCGTCATCATGGCATTCATCATGGGAGGCACCCTCGCCATGACCTTCGTGGTGGTCATTCCTGTCCTCGTATTCGGACTCCTTATGATCGCCAAGTTCGCAATGCCTGCCTTCCGTGCGGTATTTAAGAAGTACGATAAGCTCAACGAATCCATCGAAGAGGATGTCCGGGGAATGAGAGTCGTCAAGGGCTTCGCAAGGGAGCCCTACGAGATAGAGAAGTTCTCCGTGGCCTCCGAGGATATAAAGAAGGATTTCACCAAGGCCGAGAGGATAGTTGCCTTGAACGATCCCCTCATGAAGCTCTGTATATATTTCAATATGATATTCATCATGTTCGTGGGATCCAAGCTCATTATCACCAATCAGGGCAGCACCATCGACGTGGGACAGATGTCCGCCATGATCACCTACGGCGTTCAGATCCTCATGTCCCTGATGATGATCTCCATGATCTACGTAATGCTCACCATGTCCTATGAAGCCATGAAGAGGATCTCTGAGGTCCTGAACGAGGAGAGTTCCATCAAGAATCCCGAGAATCCCGTTACTGAGGTTGCCGACGGTTCAATCGATTTCTCCGATGTCTCCTTCAGGTATTCCTCCGAGGCTGACAGATATGCCCTTTCCGATATCGATCTTCACATCGATTCCGGTATGACCGTGGGAATACTGGGCGGTACGGGTTCTTCCAAGTCCACTCTGGTACAGCTGATCCCCAGGCTCTACGACGTCACAGAGGGTTCCCTCAAGGTGGGCGGCGTGGACGTCAGGGACTACGATCTGAAGACCTTAAGAGACGCGGTCGCCGTTGTTTTGCAGAAGAACGTGGTATTCTCCGGAACCATCAAGGAGAACCTGCTCTGGGGTGACGAGAATGCCACCGACGAGGAGATAAGGGCGGCTGCAAAGCTCGCCCAGGCCGATGGCTACATAATGGAATTCGAGGACAAATACGAGAAGAGGATCGAGCAGGGCGGTACCAACGTATCGGGTGGCCAGAAGCAGAGGCTCTGCATCGCCAGGGCGCTCCTTAAGAAGCCCAAGATCCTCATCCTGGATGATTCCACCAGCGCCGTGGATACGGCAACGGATGCCAAGATAAGAAAGGGATTTAAGGAATATATCCCCGACACCACAAAGATAATAATCGCCCAGAGGGTCGCCTCCGTAATGGATTCCGACATGATCATCATCATGGAGGGCGGAAAGATCCTCGCCAAGGGCACCCACGACGAGCTCCTTAAGACCTGCACGGTCTATAGGGAGACATATGAGCAGCAGACAAGTAAAGGAGGTGAGGAGCAGTGAGCAGCAACAGAAGAGGCTCGGCGGGATTAGGCGCCGGCAAGGAAGGCTTTAAGGCCGGATTCGGCAGTCTCTTACGTGCCGTCAAGAAGTTCCTGGGCTACTACCCGAAGCTGTCGCCCATCGTTATCATCTGCATCCTCACGGCGGCCATCGTGGGCGCCATACCTCCACTCTTTATGCAGAAGGTAATAACGGTTATCCAGGATTATGTGGAGTCCGGAAACTGGGGTGAAGCATCCCCTAAGATCGTGAGATACGTTACCATTCTGGGAACGCTCTATCTCATCTCCCTGATCCTGTCGGTTCTCCAGACCCAGATCATGGCCTTCATGACCCAGGGATTCCTGGATAAGCTCCGTAAGGAACTCTTCGGAGGGATGCAGAAGCTTCCCATCAAGTACTTCGATACCCACAAGCACGGCGATATCATGAGCCATTACACCAACGATACGGATACCTTAAGGCAGCTCGTATCCCAGGCGTTCCCCATGCTCCTGCGGTCGGGAGTCATCGTTCTGATGCTCTTCGCGGAGATGCTCTGGTTCAGCGTCTGGATGACCCTGGTGCTCATCGCCGGCATAATCCTCATGACCATGGTAACGAAGAAGGTGGGAACGGGTTCCGCCAAGTACTTCCTTCGTCAGCAGAAGGCGGTTGCCGCCACTGAGGGTTACGTTCAGGAGATGATGAACGGACAGAAGGTGGTCAAGGTCTTTAACCGCGAAGCAAAGACCATGGAGGAGTTCAACGTCCTTAACGACGGCCTTTACGAGGACAGCTACAAGGCTAACGCCTATGCCAATATCCTCGGCCCCATCATCAATAACATAGGAAATATCCTCTATGTTGCCATAGCGCTGATCGGAGGCATCCTGGTGACCCTTAATGTCCCCAACCTTTCCATCTCCGGTCTGGCCTTCGATATCAGCATCATCGTGCCCTTCCTCAACATGAGTAAGCAGTTCATGGCTAACCTCAACCAGCTGACCATGCAGACCAACTCCATCGTCATGGCGGGTGCCGGTGCCCAGCGTGTTTTCGCCCTTATAGACGAGAAGCCCGAGGCCGATGACGGATATGTCACCCTGGTCAACGTGGAGTACGACGATGAGGGCAACATCAAGGAGACCGACAAGAGGACCGGCAAGTGGGCATGGAAGCATCCCCATCAGGCCGACGGAACCATCACCTACGAGCCCCTTAGGGGTGACGTGCGTATGGTGGATGTGGACTTCGCCTATG
>DNAE01000010.1:9126-11241 GCA_003543635.1 Clostridiales bacterium
ACCTGATCAACCGCTTCTACGATATAGCGGACGGAAAGATCAGATACGACGGAATAAACGTTAATAAGATCAAGAAGGCGGACCTCAGAAGGTCCCTCGGTCTGGTACTCCAGGAGACGAACCTCTTTACGGGTACCGTTATGGACAACATAAGATACGGAAGGCTCGATGCCACGGACGATGAGTGCCGTGAGGCGGCTAAGCTTGCCGGTGCCGATGATTTCATCACCCGACTTCCCAGGGGCTACGAAACGATGCTCACCAACAACGGAGCAAACCTGTCCCAGGGTCAGAGACAGCTCATCGCCATTGCCAGGGCTGCCGTTGCGGATCCCCCGGTAATGATCCTCGACGAGGCCACATCCTCCATTGATACCCACACGGAGTCCATCGTCCAGAAGGGCATGGATAAGCTCATGGAGGGCAGGACCGTATTCGTCATCGCCCACCGTCTGTCAACGGTCAAGAATTCCGATGTCATCATGGTATTGGATCAGGGCAGGATAATAGAGCGCGGTACCCACGAGAAGCTCATCGAGGAGCGTGGCACCTACTATAAGCTCTATACGGGAGCCTTTGAATTAGAGTAAGGGAGCGTTTTCTCCGTCGAGCTTAACTGCCAGGGCGCATTCTATCCTGCGTCTGAAGAGCTTGCATCCGTATTCGTAGATACCGGTTATGGAACCCTGGGCGTGGTAGGAATTCGCGGCGCATCCGCCGGAGCAGAAGAGCTTTGCCCAGCAATCCTTGCAGCCTTCCCTGGAGTAGCAGTTGACCTGTGCAAATTCATTGCGCAGATCCGTGTTCTTAATGCCGTCGTAGATGTTTCCCATCTTGAACTTGTCGTCTCCCACGAACTGGTGGCAGGGATAAAGATCTCCCCAGGGGGTGACGGCCAGGTACTCGGTTCCGGCGCCGCAGCCCGATATCCTCTTATAGATACAGGGACCGCAGTCCAGATCCAGCATATAGTGGTAGAAGGTAAATCCGTTGCCTTCACGGTTTCTCTTGATCATCTCCCTGGCGAGCCTCTCGTAGCCCTCAAGGATGACGGGAAGATCTTCCTCGGTCAGGGCGGAGGGGGAGTCGGGGGAGGCCACCACGGGCTCCATGGAGAGTTCCTTGAAACCCAGATCAGCCATGTGCAGGATATCCTCCACGAAGTCGGTGTTGAAGTGGGTGAAAGTACCCCTCATGTAGTAACTCTTTGTTCCCCTCTTGCTGACGAACTTTTGGAAATTGGGAACGATCCTGTCGTAGGAGCCGTTGCCCTTCATGTCGACCCTGAAACGGTCGTTGGTCTCCTTCCTTCCGTCGAGGGAGAGGACCACGTTATGCATCTCCTCATTACAGAAGTCGATGACGTCGTCCGTTATGTTGATACCGTTGGTGGTGAGGGTGAAGCGGATGTTCTTGCCCGCCTCCTTCTCGATCGACCTGCCGTATCTGACCAGCTCCTTAACGACCTCCCAGTTCATGAGGGGCTCGCCGCCGAAGAAGTCGATATCCAGGTTCTTATGGTATCCGGAGTTCTCGATAAGGAAATCGATGGCCCTCTTTCCCGTCTCAAAGCTCATGAGACCGCGCTCGCCGTGGAAGTTTCCCTGGGCGGCGAAGCAGTAGGAACAGTTGAGGTTGCATGTGTGGGCCACGTGAAGGCAGAGGGCCTTCAGAGTATATTTCTTCTTTGTGAGATCTATGGCGATCTTCTCGTATTTGTCCGGGGCGAAGAGCTTGCCCTCGGCTTTCAGCTGCTCTATATCGTCGAAGCACTCGTTTATCTCTTCCTCGTTGACATCATCCCTGTCGCCGTACCTTTCCAGGATGATCTTCATGATCTCATCCTTGGGGGTCTGCTCGTACATGCTGATGATGTCATAGGCAACGTCGTCCACCAGGTGGATGGAGCCGGAATATACATCGAGGACTATGTTCTTGTCGTCAAACTTGAAACAGTGGATCAAAACGGGATAACTCCTTTCAGGGCATGAAAAAGGTCTCAAAAATAACGATTCCTGAGACCCTACGATTCATTTGTCGGTTAAAGATTACTTCTTCTCAACCTTCTCGCAAGCCTGGTTAGCGACACCGCAGGATGTCTTGCAAGCGGACTGG
>DNAE01000057.1:0-765 GCA_003543635.1 Clostridiales bacterium
GCCTGGTATTTTGCCACGGCCCTGGCCAAGCAGTATGATGCGGTGCTGCCGTTCATTGAGAAGGGAAGCCTCGATAAGTGGACCCACAACAAGACCATTCAGAAGGCCGTGGAAAGCTTCCGGATAACCGGGGAACAGAAAGCTTATCTGCGTACCCTTAAGAGAAGATAAGAAAGAGGATAAGGCCCGTCTCCAGGAAGGCGATAAGGGGTATCCCGAAGGAGAAATACCATTTCCGGGTTTTGTGCCGGAAGATATACATTCCGCAAAGGGCACCGATGAAACCGCCAAGGATCGTCAGCATGAACAGCGTGAACTCGGGAACCCTGCGCTCGCCTTTGCGGGCGTGTTTTTTATCCCTCGCGAAAACGATCAGCGTGACGACATTTATGACTGCGAACCATATGATCGCAGGTGTTATCAGTATATCAGGCATAGATCTATTATATGCCATTCTCCCTCGCGTCAAAATATTTTTCTATAGCACGAACTTTTTGTTTGGCATATCGCTCTTTCAAGTTACACGGAGGTGATGAGCATGACTTACCAGGAAGCAGTTGACAAGTTTGTTAAGGAGACAGAGATGGAGATCAACGGACCCGACCAGCTCTACGATTTCTTGAAGTTCAGTGATGAGATGATCATCTACTACATGCGTACCTTAAAGGAGACCATACTGAACAGCGAGGAACTCTTGAAGAAGCTCAGAGAGATGGGGTGTGACCCGGAATATTTAAGACAGTTCAGATTCGTGAAGTTCTGGGA
>DNAE01000057.1:975-2122 GCA_003543635.1 Clostridiales bacterium
AGGTTTTGATGTATAATGTCTTCTCAGGTGAACTTATGAGAAGACTTATATCTATAATACTTATACTGTGTACATCCCTTTGGTGTACGGCTTGTTTTAAAACATCGACGATCGTCTATACATACGGAGTGTTTCTCGGCGCGGGACCCGAGGATATGGAGGATATGCTTCCGTATGAGACGATCGTTATTGATGCCCAGTATTTTTCCCCGGAGGATATCAGGTCCTTAAAGGAGCAGGGACATCGGGTATTCAGCTATATCAATCTGGGTTCCGTGGAGGAGTTCCGACCCTACTATTCCTCCTTTTCCGACCTGTTCCTGGGTGTTTACGAGAACTGGGAGGATGAAAGATGGGTGGATGTGTCCTCGCCCCGCTGGCAGGAATTCATGGTGTCCCTGGCGGATTCCCTCCTGGATAAGGGCGTGGACGGACTCTTCGTGGATAACACGGACGTCTACTACAACTATCCCACGGAAGAGATCTATCAGGGGGTAACGGATATACTCCTGGCATTCAGATCCACGGGGACCTATGTTTCCATAAACGGAGGAGACTTCTATGTCACCGAGTATTATTCCAGGGAAGGGGAGATCACTTCCATAATGAACGGGGAGAACCAGGAGACGGTGTTCTCCGCCATTAACTGGGAAGATGATGAATTCACGTCGAATCCCCCGGAGGAGTTTGAATTCTTTTCCTCCTACGTGGAGTTCTGCAAAGAGAACGGCATAGATGTCTATCTTCTGGAATACACGACGGATGAGGAGCTTATGGAACAGATCGACTCCTATTGCTCCGAGAAGGGATTCTACTATTATTGTTCCCCGTCCCTGGATCTTAAGGAACCCGCTTCATCTTCAGGTTCACAAAGTACAAGGCGGCCGCTGTGATCGCGACCGCCTTGCGTCTTGTGAGGGTGTGTTATGTTGGAGAATATCTATATCTCCCTTATTCCAACAGGAACTCTTCGTTCCTATGGCTTTATGGTACATTCGGATATTTAAACTATCGCAAACAGATGTTAAAGAATTTATAAAGTCGTATCGGAAACGATATTTTTGGCCCAGATACCCTTGTTTACCATGACCCCTCCGATGATGCACTTGATGATCTCGAGGCTTTGGACCACGGCGATCATGGGGGT
>DNAE01000057.1:2275-7207 GCA_003543635.1 Clostridiales bacterium
CCGGCTCTGATGATGAAGTAGGAAACGTGGGTATAGGCGTAGAAGGGCATGAAGATACCGAAGATGAAGATGAACTCACAGGCCATGAGCCTGACGCTCTCCGAGACGTTGACGAAGGTGCTCGGGAAGACGGGTGCCAGACATGCCATGATGAGACCGAAGATGACTCCGAAGAGGGTGGTTATCCACTGCATCTTTTTCGCGTATTTCTTGGCGCCCTCGATGTCGTTGTTGCCCAGGATGTGACCCACCACGATGCCCACTGCTTCTCCGAAGGCGATGAAGGGGACTCCGAGAAGGGTATAGAGGGTGTTCTCGATGTTAAGGGCGGAAACGGCATTGAGGCTCCTGTAGGAATAGCACTCGTTTATGAAGGTGGTGCCCATGGACCAGAGGGTCTCGTTGGCGACAAGGGGCAGGGACCTGATGAGAAAATGCAATGCGAGCTTTCCGGGTATGCGGAAGTTCCTGAAGGCGCCTTCGATGAAGGGAGCCTTCTTCTTGTGGGTACCCGTGTAGATCACCAGGATGAGGAGCTCCGTTATCCTGGAAAGCACCGTGGATATGGCGGCACCGTCGGGGCCGAGCTTCGGAAGTCCCATAAGTCCGTAGATGAGAAGGGCATTACCTATGAGGTTCTGTACTATGGCAGCCGCGGAGGCGATCATGGGGACCTTGGTATTGCCAGTATCCCTTAGGGTTCCCGAATAGGCGAAGGTTATGCCCAGGGGCAAAAGGCCCAGGAGCATTATGTTGATGTATCTCGTTCCGATGGAAAGGATCTCCGCCGCATCCGCGGGATCCCCCTCACCAAGAAGGAAAAGTCCTATGAGGTCCGGGGCAAAGAGGTAAAGAACCACCAGGGCGATCAGGGATATACAGGTGTTCATGACAAGCTTGAACCTGAAGGTGTTCCTGACTCCTTCAATATCCCCCTTGCCGTGGTACTGGGCCGTGAAGATCCCCACCCCCGCCGTGGCTCCGAAGATCATGAGCATGAATACGAAGTTGAGCTGATTGGACACGGAAACGCCGGACAGGGCATTGGTGCCCACGCCGCCGATCATGAGGTTATCCAAAAGGGTGACGAGATTAGTCAGTCCGTTCTGTATCATCATGGGAACGGCTATGGAGATTATCATATTCTTCGAGTACTTTTTATCAGTCATATTACCTCCGATTCGTGCGGGATATTATAGCAAAGAAATGCTAATATAAAAAGCAGGGGAGGTGCCCATGGAAAAAGAAGAGATAAGATCCATGAAGATGTTTATCATCTCGTTTATCGTGTTCGTATGGATATGTGCCTCCATCATCCTTATGGTCGTGTCGGGAAAGCAAAAGAACTACTCCCTGATGCTTATCGTGATGGGACAGTTTTTCCTCCTTATTGGTACCGCCGCCCTGATCGCCATGTCAGGAAATAAGAGTTCCGCCTGGCTCATCGACCTTATCCCCATAGCGGCGGGGATCGGCTGCCTTTCCTGCGGCATCATCATGGGATTCGGCCCCGCGGGCCTTTCCGCCGGCCTTTTGTCGGCAATGCCTGTTATAGTCGGTGCCTTTGCCGCCGTTTCCGCAGGATCGTTCCTCCTGGGGGAGATTATCTCCTACCGGGCGTTAAAGAGGAAATGCACCACGGAGATCCATGGAGAATGTATAAGGCTGGACCTGCGTGAGAGGAAGGCTTCCCCGGTCTACGGGATCTATACGGAGGGTAACAGGAGCGAGCTTTCCAAGCCCGTTTACTCAAGGTTCTCTGTGCCCTCCGTGGGGGAGCGGAGAACCTTATTCATAGATCCCGGGGATCTTTCCACGTACTACGAACCCGTCACCGACGACAGGGTACACCTGTTCACGGCGCTTCTCTTGTCCCTCTTTATCCTGGCGGGGATCGTGCTGGTTATACTGGGCGTTTACTCCTCGCTGCCGTAATCGTACTCGTCGATAAACTCGTAGGAGAAGGTGGGGTTCTGCTTGGCGCAATCCTTAAGGACCCTCTCTAACAGCGCGAAAAAGGACTCTGTCCTGTCGATCCCGTAAAACTGAAGGTGTACGTCCTTCAGTTCCGTCAGGACATCGTGGAGGGCGTCGAAGTTCATCCCGTAGGAATCGGGGAGAGCCAAGTGCTTTTTGATCTCCTCGTGGAGCCCCTTCTTATCCGTTACCTTTGCAAGGTCTATGGTCAGGGTGTTCTTCATGGTCATTCCTCCCCGTAAAGGAGCGTAAAGCTCTCGTAGTGATCGTCAGTGTAGTAGATGAGTCCGTCGTTGGACCAGATTATCCTCTTGGCTCCCCGGCTGCTCGAACCCAAGGTGTCGATGTCGCACTCCCTGTATTCTCTGCCGGGCGCATCGGGTAAGAGTCCCTCGTAGTTTCCGAAGTAGTCGCCGCCGATGCACATTCCGGGGGCATAGGATTCAAGTCCGCCGCCTTCCCAGCCCAGGGCTCTGGCTTCGTTCTTCGTAATGAAGTTTTGGGGAAGGGCGCCGTAGGTATAAAGATAAAGGGCGACATCGTCCTTTGAAGTATATGTTCCGTCCGGGTCGAGGAGAGCTTCCGTAGTCTCTTCCGCGGCCTCGGATGTTACGGTAGTCTCAAGGGCTTCAGTCTCTTCCGTGGTCGCTTCCGTATTGTTATCGATGCTTATCTCAATGACATCTTCGCTCTGCCTCTCCTCCTCTTCGTAGGTTGCCGCGTAGGAGCATCCCGTGAGGAATACGGCCGCCGAGAGCAGTAATGATAATATCTTTCTGTTCATTGTTGACCCCCTTCTTTCCCCATCATTGTAGTTTTTTTGTGTCATTAGTGCAAACAGATGATACAATGGTCACGAAAAAGGATTACGGAGGAATACCATGCAGTGGGTTGAGATAAAGATAGTTACTACGGAAGACGCTTCGGATGCCATCTGCGAGATGTTGGCACAGATCGGTGCCGACGGTATCGCGGTGAGCGACCCCTTTGAGATAGCAAGGATAATAGAGGATCCCGATTCCCTGGCCTACGCGGACGAGGGCTACATCGAATCCCTGGGAACGGACGTCACTGTGAAGGCTTATTTCGCTGAGTTCGACGACGGCATAAGGCTGGGACCCAAGAGCGAGGAATATGTGGATCCCAACGGCGTGGGCATGATCTACGGCAACCTTTCCGATAAGACCATGTCCGTGGATGAGGCCATCGCCTTCGTGAAGGAGAGGCTCCTTTCCATAGGACAGTTCCTTCCCCTGGGTAAGGGCTTCGACGGATGGAAATATGTTCAGGACAAGGACTGGGAGAACGAGTGGAAGAAGGATTACAAGTCTTTTCGCATATCTGACCGGGTGGTGATCTGCCCCTCCTGGGAGGAGTATGAGCCCGCCGCGGAGGATGTGGTGGTAAGGCTTGACCCCGGATCCGCCTTCGGTACGGGTACCCACGAGACCACCTCCATGTGCGCCAAGATCTTAGACAGGGAAGTAAAGCCCGAGGACCGTGTCCTTGACCTGGGTACCGGTTCCGGGATCCTGGCGATCATATGCAGCAAGCTGGGTGCGGGCTCCGTGGAGGCCGTGGACATCGACCGTCTCGCCGTGGACGTGGCAAGGCAGAACTGCGAGGATAACGGCTGCTCCGATATCGATTGCTATACGGGTGAGCTCAAGGACGTTAAGGGGGATAATTACACCCTAATCGTTGCAAATATCATTGCCGACATCATAGCGGCCATCGCTCCCGATGTCCCCGCAAGGCTTGCCCCCGGGGGAAGATTTATCTGCTCGGGCATTATCAACACCAAGAGGGAAAAGGTGGAGAAAGCCCTTAAGGAAGCGGGCCTTACGGTGGAACAGTGCTTCGAGAAGAATGACTGGCTCGCCTACATTTGCCACTTGACAGCATAAGGGGCAAAATGTAGAATCACTTTAGTTTGATAAACAAAACCGATCAAGTCGGGAGTAGTAGTCGGATCAGGTCAATAGTTAAGAGAGAGCAGCCGGCGGTGAGATGGCAGCAGCGAAGGCCCCGATGAATGGACCCGATGAGGGCGATCAGGAAATGGATCGACGGGAGCCTCATCCGTTATCAACGGGGCGCGTTTGTTGGAACGTGATCAAAGAGGGTCGCAAGGCGACCAACTATAGGTGGTACCGCAGGAATATTCTTGTCCTATATCGAGTGATCGATATAGGGCATTTTTGTTGCTTCGATTATGAGCCAACATCAGCCACCAATAATATCAAAGGAGGCCAAGAACATGGCAAGAGAACCCAAAAGAATATTCCTGACAGAGGAGGAAATGCCCAAGAAATGGTATAACGTCCGTGCGGATATGAAGAACAAGCCCGCACCCCTTATCCATCCCGGTACCCACGAGCCCCTTACGGTGGAGCAGATGTCTCCCATCTTCTGCGAGGAACTCTGCAGACAGGAAGTGGACAACGACACGAAGTACATCGATATCCCCGAGGAGGTACAGGACTTCTACAAGATCTTCAGACCCTCGCCCCTTATCAGGGCCTATGAGCTGGAAAAAGAGCTGGGTACCCCGGCTAAGATCTACTACAAATTCGAAGGTAATAACACCTCCGGATCCCATAAGCTCAATTCCGCTGCCGCCCAGGTCTACTATGCAAAGAAGCAGGGCCTTAAGGGCCTTACCACGGAGACGGGCGCAGGTCAGTGGGGAACGGCCCTCGCCATGGCCTGCAAGCACTTCGACATCCCCCTTACGGTATTCATGGTCAAGTGCTCCTATGAGCAGAAGCCTTACAGAAAGGCAATAATCGAGACCTTCGGTGCCAAAATAATCGCTTCCCCCTCCGACACGACCAACGTGGGACGCGCCATCCTGGCCAAGAATCCCGGTACCACGGGATCCCTGGGATGCGCCATCTCCGAGGCGGTGGAAGTGGCCACATCCACTGAGGGATACAGATATGTTCTGGGCTC
>DNAE01000007.1 GCA_003543635.1 Clostridiales bacterium
CTGGTGCCCCTTTTCGTTTCCTCCTTCAAGAGGGCGGAGGAACTGGCCTACGCCATGGATGCCAGATGCTACCGCGGAGGTGACGGGAGGACGAAGCTCAATCCCCTGAGGATACACCTCTCCGATATCGTCCTGGGTATCGTGCTGACTTTTTTTGCGGCCGTTCCCGTCGCCGTAGATTTCCTTATAAGATAAAGACAAGAAGCGTCCTGTTATGATACAATCTATTTGCGTTTTTGAAGAGGACGCACGGGCAAAAAAAGAATAAAGGCAGGAATTATCAATGGCTTACTATGTAGGTATCGATCTCGGCGGAACGAATATCAAGGCCGGAATCGTAACTGACAGCGGAGAACTGCTCAACAAAGAGAGCATCAAGACAAATGCCGACCGCCCCATGGAAGATATCATCCACGATATGGGTAAGCTGGCATTGAAGGTCATCGAGGAGAAGGGTCTTTCCATCGAGGACATCACGGCGATCGGTATCGGTTCCCCCGGAACCCCCGACAATGAGGCGGGAGTCCTTGTTTACTCCAACAATCTTCCCTTCAACATGGCTCCCATGAGAGCTCTCATCAGGGAAGTCGTCGATCTTCCGGTCTATATAGATAATGACGCAAACTGCGCGGCGATGGCAGAGGCTGTCGCAGGTGCCGCCAAGGGCACAAAGGAATCCGTTACCATCACACTGGGTACGGGTGTGGGCGCAGGCGTAATAGTAAGGGGCAGGATCTATTCCGGCTTCAATCAGGCAGGTTCCGAGTTCGGACATACGGTCATCGTATCCGGCGGTCAGCAGTGCTCCTGCGGCCGTAAGGGCTGCTTCGAGGCATACAGCTCCGCAAGCGCTCTCATCAGGATGACGAAGGAGGCCGCCGATGCCAACCCCGATTCCAAGCTCAACGACCTTATCCGCGAAGACGGTAAGGTTAGCGGCAAGACAGCCTTCAAGGCCATGAGGATGGGAGACGAGGCCGGTGCCAAGGTCGTGGACATGTACACGGATTACATGGCGGACGGTCTTGCAAATGCCATCAACACCTTCATGCCCGAGGTCCTTGTTATCGGAGGCGGTGTATGTAACGAGGGTGATCCCCTTCTTATCCCTTTGAAGGAGAAGACCCTTTCCAGACCCTACTTCGGACCCGGAGTTAAGAAGACGGTCATCAAGCTCGCCGAGATGGGCAACGACGCAGGTATCGTCGGCGCTGCCATGATGGGTAAGTCCTGCACAGAGGACGGTATCGACGGCACAAAGAGCGCTGTCTGATGATATGGACCACCTGGCTCTGGTAACGGAATACGACGGTACCGAATTTGTCGGTTTCCAGATCCAGGATAACGGCAGGTCCGTACAGGGAGTCCTGAACGAGGCCCTGAGCAAGCTCTACAAAGAAGAGATAAAAGTAACGGGATGTTCCAGAACTGATTCCGGTGTCCATGCAAAGGGGCACGTCAGTTCCGCGGACGTCCCGTTTTATATACCCGAGGAGAAGATCCCCCTGGCGCTTAACGCTTTCCTTCCCGGGGACCTGTCCTGCCGGAGGGCGATCCGCGTCAAGGAGGGATTTAATGCCCGCTACGACAACCTGGGCAAGAGATACATCTACAGGATCTATTCCTCTCCGGTGAGAAGCCCCCTGTTGTCCCGCTATTCCGCCTATACCTCCTATCGTCCCGACATCGGGAGGATGAACGAGGCTGCCGCGCTTTTTTCCGGGGAACACGACTTCGGCTCCTTTTGCGCGGCGGGTTCCTCCGCCAAGACGACGGTCCGGAAGCTGGACCACGTCCTTGTAAGGGAAAGGGAGGACATCAGGGGATTGTTGGAGATAGAGGTCGTGGGAGAGGCTTTCCTGTACAACATGGTCAGGATAATCGCGGGCACGCTCCTTTACGTGGGAACGGGCAAGATGAGCTGCGACGAGGTAAGGATCTCCCTTGAGAAGCCCGACAGGAGCAACGCGGGCAAGACTATGCCTCCCCAGGGACTTACCCTGGAGGAAGTATTCTACGATTGGGATAAATGGAGGATCTGATATGGATAAGAATAAGCTTTCCGGTAAGGCAACGGCAAGGATCGTAGTATTCACCCTGATGATCGGATTTCTGGCGCTTTATATGTTTCTGGCTTCCTTCGCCTATTACAGTGACTGGGATAAGATGCATCCCGTAAGTGTCGGGGATACGGATAGCGTGTACGTGGACGGCGCTGACTGCTCCGGATTTTTCAAGATCGCGGAGTACGGTGCCGGCGGCCTGGTGGTAATGATATCCGTCATCGCTTGTGTTATCGGGGAATTGTTATCCTCAGTCATATTGATACTCCCCTTGAGATTTATCTCCCTGCGGAAGGATACGGTCGTGGACCCCAAGGAATATAAGATAACAAAGATCATCTTTGTCGCAGTGATATGTGTTTCCGTGGCGGTATGCCTCCTTGTCACGATGTTCAAGTCCTTTATCATGACCCTTTTTACCGGTGGTGCGTGGATCGGTATAAGCCTCATCTATTTCCTTACTTTAAGGTCGAAAGTCCCCCGAAAAGCCCCTGAAAACGTTGTTTCTTAAGCAATTTTAATCTAATGTTTAAGAATTGTATAAGTTGGTCTCCGTTTTATTGAAAAGGAAAAATCCTGATGATATCATCTCCTTAAATCAAAGAGAAAAGGGGGAGAAAGAATATGCTAATGGGTATTCCGATGTGGGTGATCTGGGTCGTCCTGACAGTCGTCTTTCTTATAATAGAAGCGATCACGCTGGGACTTACCACGATCTGGTGCGCAGTAGGATCCGGAGTTGCGGCTGTTCTGGCGCTTTGCGGTTTCTCTGAAACGGTACAATTGGTCGCCATGGTCGTGGTTTCCGTTATTTGTTTTGTGATATGCATGATCTGGGTAAAGCCCATGCTCGATGCCAAGCACAAGAGAGAACTCGAGCCTACTAATGCAGACAGGGTCATCGGTAAGGAAGGAGTGGTCATCAAGACCATCGATCCTATCGAAGGCAAGGGTCAGGTCAAGGTAATGGGTCAGATCTGGAGTGCTAAGGCAGACGGTACCATCGAGGAAGGAACGAGGATCAAGGTCGTCTCGATGGAAGGCGTTAAGGTCATAGTAGAAAAAGAGTAAACGATTAAGGAATAATATTTAGGAGGAAAAAACAATGCATATCGTAGCAATCGTTATCGCAGCAATACTTATCATCTTTGCAATCTCTTGCATCAAGGTCGTTCCCCAGGCAACAACTTACATCATCGAGAGTCTGGGAACATATAAGACAACATGGGAGACGGGTATCCACTTCAAGGTACCGGTAATCGACAGAGTAGCAAAGAAGATCTCTTTGAAGGAAAAGGTTGCAGACTTCGCACCTCAGGCGGTTATCACAAAGGATAACGTTACGATGCAGATCGATACGGTCCTTTTCTATCAGATCGTTGATCCCAAGCTCTTTGCTTACGGTATCGAGCGTCCCATCTCCGCTATCGAGAATCTTTCCGCCACGACACTCCGTAACATCATCGGTGATCTGGAACTCGACCAGACACTTACGAGCCGTGACATCATCAACACCAAGATGAGAGAGCTCCTGGACGAGGCAACGGATCCTTGGGGTATCAAGGTTAACAGAGTCGAGCTCAAGAACATCATCCCTCCCCGTGAGATCCAGGTGGCCA
>DNAE01000066.1 GCA_003543635.1 Clostridiales bacterium
TGATAGATGAACATGTAGTTCTCGTGAAGGGCAAGTCCCTTGGACGCTGCGAGGTCCACGAGGGCCTTGGAATCCTCCAGGGATGTGGTGGAGGGCTTTTCTACCAGGACGTGCTTTCCCGCCTCGAGGGCTGCCTTGGCCCACTTGAAGTGAAGGGCCGGGGGCTGGGGTATATAAAGGGCGTCAATGTCTTCCCTGTCGATCAGCTCCTGAAAGGAGGTCATGGTCTCCAGACCGTATTCGTTCTTGAAGGATTCGAGCTTTGCAGGGGCATATTCCTCGGCAACGGCAACGACCTTAAGTCCTTCCACGGCAAGGGCCGCGGGCATGAATCTTCGAAAAGCTATCTCTGCGCAACCGATTATTCCGAGTCTGATCATATGTCCCTCCGATATCACTTACAAAGAATGGATCTTACGGCTTCAACAACATTGGCGGCATCGTTCTCCGTCATGTCCGCATAAAGGGGAAGACGAAGGACTCTCTCTCCGTAATCCTCGGTAACGGGACAGGCAGCAGGATCGTAACCGAGCTTTCTTCCGACGGGGGAAGAATGGAGAGGCACATAGCAGATATATGCGTAGATGCCCATATCCTTGAGCTTGGCGACCAGATCCGTCCTGATCTCATCCGTGGGAAGGATGATGTTATACATATGAGCGTTGTGCTCGATGTGGGAAGGAAGAACGGGGCAACGGAGGATCTCCTTGTCCTGCAGCTCCTTAAGTTCCTTCTGATAGAAGTTCCAGACTGCCATCCTCTTGCCCATGATCTCGTCGAATCTTTCCATCTGGGCGAACATGATGGCTGCGAGTACATCCGAAGGCAGGAAGGATGATCCGATGTCGTGCCAGGTGTACTTATCCACCATGCCCTTAAGGACCTGTCTCCTGTTTGTTCCCTTCTCCCTGATGATCTCGGCTCTGTCCATGTAGGAAGTGTCGTTGATGACGATGGCACCGCCCTCGCCCATTACGTAGTTCTTTGTCTCGTGGAAGCTGTAGCATCCGAAGGGAGCAAGGGTTCCCGCTACTCTTCCCTTATATCTGGAACCTACGGCCTGTGCCGCATCCTCGATCACCAGGATGTTATGTCTCTTGGCGATCTCGTTGATGGCATCAGCCTCTGCCGGAAATCCGGCGTAGTCCACCGTGAAGATGGCCTTTGTCTTAGGTGTGATGAGATCCTCGATAAGGGTCTCGTCGATATTCATGGTATCTCTTCTGATATCGCAGAAGATGGGCTTTGCTCCCCTGAGCATGAATGCGTTGGCTGTGGAGGAGAAAGTGAAGGAAGGTACGATGACCTCGTCTCCGGGCTCGATATTCGCCAGGATGGCCGCCATCTCAAGGGCAGTCGTTCCGGATGTGGTAAGGAGCATGTTCTCGATTCCGAATCTCTTCTTAAACTCATCGTAGACCTTCATTGTGTAGGGTCCGTCACCCGAGAGTTTGCTGTTTCTCAGTACGTCTGTAACGTACTCGATCTCTTTGTCAGTAATAGAAGCTTTATTGAATGGTATCATAATTCCTCCTGATTATCCGAAGTCATCCTTTTGATTATACTACAAATATAGGCGGTATCATCATGGTATATATCATAATTTTCGCCCTTAAGAGAGTCGATACGGGATATCAAATCACCAATATCCGTAAGATCCTCCTCCCGGATCATCACTGCCTGGGATCTGGAGGTGAGCACTTCCGTCGTTATCTGATCCTCGATATTCGACCCGCGGACGAGAAGAGCACTCTTCCTCCCCGCCAGCAGTATCTCCGCCACCGTGGACCATCCGCCCTTTGCGATCACATAGTCGCAGGCACGGATGTAATCGGGGGTGTTGACCATATCCAGGGGCAGCTCCACCACGTTATCCCCCAAGAGCTTGATGCCCCTTGTAACGTAAAAGGTATAGGGCAGCGCCGAGACATCCACGGGGGAAGCAAGATCCACCGATGCCCCCAGACTTACGAAGATCTTGGGAAGAGAGGTGGAATTTCTGATGGACTCGATAACCTTGTCATCATGGGCCCGGGAAACCAGAGAGATGCACTCGTAGTCGGAGCAGTATTCGTGAAGCTCCGGGGAGTGGATCTCATACCAAAGCGCCTTGTCCGCAAGGCGGTAGCAGGAGAGGTAGTGGGAATAGACCTCCTCCGGGTAAAAGGAACGGTACATCTCCGCCCAGCTGAAATTGCCGATGAGAAGCGTCGGGATACCAAGTTCCGAGGCGGCCTTAAGGGGCCAGGCCATAACATCGCAGACGACGATGTCGGGAGCAAAGGAGGAAAGGAAATCCTTCTCCCGGGAGATAAGATCCGGCCACTGTGCCTTGTCGGCGGCGATAGCTTTCAGCATCGCATCCTCATCGGGGATGGCACTTCCCTCCTTGAGGATCAGTCCCACATCACGGCAGTCCGTATGGTAGGAGATCCGCGAAGACGAGAGATTGCGCTTGAGAAAGGAGCAGATCCGTTCGTCAGACTTGACGGCAACGAGATCCCCCGATGACACGAGCATATTAATGATCGGCACATTCCTTGAGGCATGGCCGAAGCCGTGATTTGTAATGTAGAATACGGCCTTCATCACGCAGCAACCTTCCTGCGCTTGACGGCAATAATGAACAGAATGGCAAACACAAGGCTCAGCAGCGCCATGAGGCCCAGATAGAGCCAGGAAGCACCCATCATCTCATATTTTCCTACGATGCGGTCTGAGAATACCAGAGCCATGATCGCCACCGCCAGATAACCCCAGGCGAGGCTCTTTTGGAATCTGGTTATGGTGATAACGGCGTTGAGAAGTCCCGTAAGTCCCAAGAATCCTCCGCCCGCCAGTAGGATCAGGAGCTCCGCCTTATAGGGTGCAAGATCCGTGGCATAGAGGATAGAGAGAACAGGGACACCGAGAAGGTATGCGCCCGCCATACAAACGGCCGTGATACCGAATACTATAAATATCTGACGGATGGTCTTCTTAACGAATATGGAGACCTCCCCGTTCTCCCAGTGCTTTGTAAGGGCATAGATCTGGGGATTGAATATGAAGTTATTGAGCATTCCGACGACGAAGACCGGCATGGAAACGAAGCCGTATATGGCCTGAAGATCGTCGGAGAGCATGGAGTCGATGGAATACTTGGGAGCATTTCCGATGTAGAAGGAAAGGAAATATCCGGCAAAGAGCGGTCCGCACTGTATGAAGAGCGTCTTTATCCTTCCCCAGGAACGGTCTCCCTTATCGATATGCAATCCCTTATATGTGACGACAGTAAGCCAGATCAGCACCAGTGCGTTTAAGAGCACCGTCACGATGAGGCTGAGAAGAAGGTCCTTAAATACCACGATGCCCACTCCGAAGCAAAGGATCAGAAGGAACATTCGTATAGTCATGCACCGTCCCGCAACGTCCAATCTGTTCATCTTCTGGTACTGACCGTGGTAAACATCCTCCACTACATCCAGGACCTTGAAGATACACATCCACAATACGACAAAGGTCTTGTAGTCGGAATAACCGTTGCGCAAGGCCGAGAAGATCGTAAAGCCCGCCGCCACAACCACCATGGCAACGGAGGAAAGGATACGGGATGTCAGATAGTCGGAAAAGGTGAACTTGGTCTTGGAATCCGATACCTGGTAGTATCTCATGCCGTACTTACCGATATGCAGGAACAAATTGGCATTGGCGTAGGCAAGGGTGAAAATACCTGATATGGTCTCCCCCAGCACCCTGTTTAATACCATCAAAATAACAACGGACTGGAAGGCGTTGAGAAGACTTCCCAACATGTTCCATATATATCCGTTGCGCTCTATATTCTTGTCGTTAAGGAGAAAGCCGCTTAAGACCATAAGCTCACTTGAAGGGTTTCCAGTTAAGATCCGCCTCGCTCATGGTGAGCTTTGTGCCGTCCAGCATGACGCCCTTTTCCACGTCAAGTTCAGGCCACTTGATGCCGAGTGTGGGATCGTTCCATATGATCCCGTGTTCATCCTCGGGATGCCAGAAATCGTTGACCTTGTAGATAAACTCGGCAAAGTCACTCAAGACAAGGAAACCGTGGGCAAACCCACCGGGGATAAGGAACTGCTTCTTGTTCTTATCCGACAGGATAACTCCGAACCACTTACCGTACGTGGGGCTTCCCTCACGGATATCAACGGCAACATCGAAGACCTCTCCCCTGATAACTCGAACGAGCTTTGTCTGGGGATGCTCCTTCTGATAGTGAAGTCCGCGCAAAACGCCCTTGACTGACATGCTCTGGTTGTCCTGAACGAAGTCATAATGCAGCCCCAGCTGCTCAAAGTTCCGCGTACTCCAGGTTTCCATGAAATATCCCCGCTGATCCCCGAAAACCT
>DNAE01000225.1:0-149 GCA_003543635.1 Clostridiales bacterium
GTCATCGTCTGCACCCACGACAGTAATCTCGTGGACAGGATGAAGAAGCGCGTCATCGAGATAGAGGACGGCGTCGTGGTAAGGGATAAGAAGGGCAGCCGTTATAACGAGCCCGAGAAGAAACCGGATCCCGAGTTTGAGGGATACGG
>DNAE01000225.1:202-10910 GCA_003543635.1 Clostridiales bacterium
ATCGAGAATGCGTCCATCGCCTTCGGCGACGATCCCAACTTCAGCTCAGATAAGGATTATTCCGATAACTTCGACGACGAGGCCTATGAGACCCCTGCTCCCAAGGAACAGGTGCCCGATCTTTTCTTCGGCGAGACTCCTCCCGAGGTGATCGAAGCGAAGAAGAAAGCCGAGGAAGAAGCCCTGCGGGCTGCCGCCGAGGCGGCCAGAAAGCGGGAAGCCGAGAGGCTCGAGCAGCTCAAGGATATCGAAGAAGTTCCCGTGGAGATCCCCGTTGAGGTCGAAGAGGATCCGGAGCCGGAGCCGGAGACTGAGCCGGAGACTGAGCAGGAGCCTTCCCCCGAGGAAGTCGAGATAAAGGAGATCAGCTGGAAAGATATCGATCTCGGTATTCAGGAGGATGACGACTAAGTGAGTATAAGAGCGTTTTTCAATTCGGTCAGGGAAGGTTTCAGGGGTATCGCAAGACATCCCCTTGTCACCGTTGCTTCCGTTACTACCATTCTCCTTATGCTCATCCTCATGAGCACATTCTTCATCTTCTCGGCAAATGCCAGGAGCATGATGAAGAAACTCGGACAGCAGCCTCCCATCGAGGTCTACATGAAGCTCAATGCCGACGTTGACGAGATCAACCAGACATCCAAGCTCATATTCGAGGACTCCAGAGTGATCGAAGTGTACCTCAATTCCCCGGAGCAGAACTACAACAGCTTCAAGGAGAATCTGGGAACCAGTTCCTCGATCCTGGACGATTTTGATTACAACACATATCTGCCCTACACATTCTCCGTGAGGATCAGCGATCCCGCCATGGCAGACGATGTGGTGGCAAAGATCCAGACCATGCCCGGAGTCAGCAAGGTGGACCGTGAGAGCAGGGTAATGAGCTTCCTGTCCCAGGCCCGTAAGGCGGTGAATATCGCGACGGTGGTATCCTTCGTCGTTCTTTTCATCATTGCGCTCTTTATCATTTCCAACATGGTAAGGATCTCCGTATACTCCAGAGCAAGTGAGATAGAGATAATGAAGTTCGTGGGCGCCACGAATTTCTACATAAGGATGCCCTATATAATAGAGGGCGCCATCGTGGGCCTCATAAGTGCAGGATGCGCATGGGCCATAACGATCCTCGCATACCGCACCATCTACTATAAGGCCATGGCAAATCTTGACCCCTCGAGCTTCTACGCTCTCCTTCCCGCAAGGAACATTATGTGGTGGGTACTCGTGATAGCCGTTCTGATCGGTGTGCTCATCGGATCGGTGGGAAGCGGTATTTCAGTAAGGAAGTATATAAAGGTATGATGAAAGATCGCGACATCAACATTCAGAAGAGATTCGTTGCGGCAGGAGCCGTCGGTCTGACTTCCCTTATCTTCCTCGGAGCCTATGCTTCGGATCTTCACGCGTCATCGGATAAGGTCACGAAGCTTATGATCGAACTGGAGGGCGACACCCAGGATGATCTGGATGCCGCCAGGAACGAGAGGGACGAGGCAGCGGCCCAGGCTGAATATGCGAGATCCCAGGCGGACAGCCTGATGGTGGAAAAGAACGAACTCGCGGGGGAGCTGGAGGAACTCCAGGGCCTTTCCGATGAGCAGTGGGAACAGTACAGGATAATCGCCCAGCAGTATGCCCTGGCGCTTGAGGCCAAGGTGGATGCCTATAACGTTTACCTGGAATCCCAGGATAACCTGGAGGAGACGAAGACCATGTTCTCCGAGCGCGTTTCCACCATGTTCGAATACAGGAATAAGTCGGTATTGGAGGTCCTCCTGGAATCCGATTCCATCGCGGGCTTCTTTACTAATATGGAGATAATCACCCTGATCGCCGACGCGGATGATCAGGCGGTGGATCAGATGCAGATCGCCCTGGACGAGGCGGAGGCCCAGTCCGAGTACGCCCTTCAGGAGGCGGAGGACATGGAGGTCATCGCCACGGAAAAGCAGGCACAGCTCCAGGAGCTCGAGGACCGTATCGGTGTTACCCAGGCGGCTCTCGACGACATTTCCGTCAGCATCTCCTCCTGGGAGCAGCAGGCCGCCGAGTTTGATGCGACCACGGAATCCCTTAACGATCAGATATATCAGCTCCAGCTTCAGCTGGATCAGGAGGCGGAGCAGGCTGCGGCTGCCACCATAGCTGCCCAGCAGACACCTACCCCCGCGGATACTCCCGATGACAGCGGAGAGGAGAGCGATCCCACACCCGTTCCCGTGCCCACGTCGCCGCCCCAGAGCAACGGATCCTTATCCTGGCCCACATGGAGCAGGGATATCAGAGACGGATTCGGACCCCGTGTCCATCCCATAACGGGAAATGTCAGGACCCATAACGGCATCGATATCGGTGCAGGCTTCGGAGATACGGTAATGGCTGCCGGCTCAGGTACGGTCATTTACGTGGAGGAGCCCGTGGAGGGCGAGAACTACGGAGGCGAGGGATACGGAAACTACTGTATCGTCGACCACGGCAACGGCATAACCACCCTTTACGGACATATGAGAGACGTCTACGTGAGCGTCGGTGATTCCGTTTCCACGGGCTCGGCTCTCGGAGAAGTCGGAAGCACCGGTTCGTCAACGGGTTCCCACCTGCACTTTGAGGTCAGGGAATGGGGAACACCCGTGGATCCCATGGGGTATCTTTCTTAATGGACGAGGATATCTACGACATCCTGGCGGATAATTATGACATCATGCAGGATGACATAGATCCTGAAGTCCTGGCGGGGATGATAAACGATCTTATCTCCTCCCATCTCAGGTCAAAGGGCGAAGGACAAAAGGTCCTGGTGGACCTCGGATGCGGCAGCGGCTCCGTAACCGCCCTGATGCAGGAGAAATACGGATACGACTGTATCGGCATCGACAGATCCGAGAAGATGCTCAATGCCGCCATGGAGAAGTCGGGAAATGTGCTCTGGCTCCTTCAGGATATGACGGAATACGAGCTGATGGCTCCCGCCGATGTCTTTATTTCCACCACCAACACCATGGATCACCTGACGGACATATCCCTTTTCGAGAAGATATTGAAGTCCTTCGAGATGTATCTTGCGGAGGGCGGGCTTTTCATATTTGACATCGGCACCGAGGATTACTTTGAGAATACCCTCGGGGACAATGTGTTCTTCGAGGATTACGATGATATGACGCTCCTTTGGACAAACGAGTACGACAGGGAAACGAAGATCAGCACGTCGGAACTCACGCTTTTCTACACCCGGGACGGGGAGAACTACAGGAGGACCGACGGAACCTTATATGAGAGGTTTTATTCCGAGAAGACCATAAGGGAACTTGCGGAAAGATACGGACTCGAGTTCGTGGCGGGGATAGTTTCCTCCGACGGACAAAGGGAGTTCATGGTATTAAGAAGGTAATAATATGGAAGATAAGTATTTTGCTCCCGGCATGCCCGAGGACGAGAGAGAGGATCACCTGGTAAGGGCCGTTGCAAGGAACGGTCACGTCAAGGCGGTCGCCATAAGATCCACTGCGATGGTGGAGGAGATGCGGAAGATCCACGATACAAGTTCCGTGGTCACCGCGGCCCTGGGCCGCTTCATGACGGGCTCTCTCCTTATCGCGGAGAGTCTTAAGGGTGAGCAGGATACCCAGACCACGATAATCAAGGGAGACGGGCCCATCGGAGGAATGACCTGTGTCTGTGACAGCAAGGGTCACGCCAAGGCCTATCCCCTGGAGAATAATGTTCCCGCCACATATCTAAGGCCCGGAAAGCTCAACGTGGGCGAAGCGGTGGGCAAGGGCATGCTCACGGTCATAAGGGACCTGGGATTGAAGGAGCCTTTTAACGGTACCGTGGAATTGGTCTCCGGTGAGATCGCCGAGGACTTCACCTATTATCTTGCAAGATCCGAGCAGACCCCTTCCGTTGTGGCCCTGGGAGTTCAGGTGGGCCCTGAGGGCGTACTTAATGCCGGAGGCATGATGATCCAACTGATGCCCGGATATACGGACGAGGACGTGGACTATGTGGAGAAGAGGGCAGGGGGCGGCTTCCCCGAGATAACCTTCCTTATGGAGGAGGGATTCTCCCCCGCCAAGATTCTAGACCTGTTCATGGGAGATCCGGATATGGCATACCTTTCAGGCTACCCCGTTTCCTACAGGTGTACCTGCTCCAAGGAAAGGATGAGTGCCGGCATCGCCGCCCTGGGTAAGGATGAGATAAGATCCCTGGCTGAAGACGAAAAGGGTATTGATGCCGAATGCCATTTCTGCAACAGCAGATACCACTTCACCCCCGAAGAGATCAGGGCGCTTCTCTGATACGATTTATATTGAATCCCGCGAAAATCTCATATAGAATATCCTTGGATAAGGAGATACTAATATGGAAAGGGATAGTGTTTTTTCATCGTCATCTCATAAGTGCCCACAGTGTGCGGGAAAGCTTATATTTGATACGGAGGATCAGCTCCTCACCTGTGAATTCTGCGGCAACAAGATAAAGCCCGAGAAGCTGGAGCTTCTCCCGTTCATCCGCGACATCGATAAGGAGGATGCGGATGAGAAGGAAGACGACAAGTGCGAGATCGTCTGCGACAACTGCGGCGGTTCTCTGATCACTGACAAGGATACGTCGGCGACCTTCTGCACCTTCTGCGGATCCCCCGCGATAATCAGCAGGCGCCTTAAGAAGCAGTTCCGCCCGGACTACATAATCCCGTTTAAAGTGTCCAGGGAGACCGCCGTCGAGACTCTGAAGGAATTTGCAAGGAAGAGCAAATATGTCCCCTCGGATTTCTTTAATAAGAAGAACTTCGATAAGGTGACGGGGATCTACGTGCCCTTCTGGCTCATGAGTTCCCGTTGCAGTGTATCCGTCCGCGGTGCCGGATATAAGAACCGTATCGGATTCCGTGACAAGTATACCCTCATGAGCGATTTTGACGTCGCTTACGATAACATTCCCTTCGACGGAGCCTTGGAGATATCGGACGAGCTCATGGAGGCAATCGAGCCCTTTGACATTTCCGAGGCCAAGCCCTTTAAGACTTCATATCTTCAGGGATTCTTCTCCCAGAAGTTCAATCTTACGGCCGATAACCTTACCGACCGCATCCTGGTGCGCCTGGAGGAGTACGGAAAGGAAACGGCGGGGATGGCCTTCGGCAACTACGATTCGGTTAAGTTCGGTGCCTGTGTGGCAAAGCCCTACGATCTCGAGCAGAAGTATGCTCTCTTCCCGGTATGGTTCTTAAATTACAACTATAACGGCGGAAGCTACAGGCTCGTGGTCAACGGACAGACCGGCAAGGTGGACGGTTTCCTTCCCGTCAGCAACGTAAAGAGACAGCTGAGGCTCCTGCCCCACAGGCTGACGGATCTTCTGATCTGCCTCCTGCTCATGGCTCCCCTTGTCGCAGTGGCGGTGCTTATCCTGAGGTTCCTGAACTTCCTGGGCGACGGAGCGGCAATTCTTGTCGCCGCGGTGATCCTGGGTGTGTCGGGTCCCCTAACCTGGTACAGTCTTGAGAAACAGGTCATGGGATTAGAGGATAATTCCGCCGGTATCATGCTGAAGCCCCTGGGCAAGCTCTGGGTCGCCAGACGTGCTAGTATGGATAAGCTCAAGGACGAGACCAATATGATGGTGGGGAAGCGCCCCGTTGCCAACGTATATTACGACACCAAGGCCAAGATAGATTACAAGAATTCCGAGATGTTCGCGTGTGCCGAGAGCATCATTACGGGCAACGAATTATAAGGCATTTCCGGGCCGTTGCTCCATAGCAGAAAAATTTGTTAAAAATACCCTTGTCAATTTGCCATGCGCAAAGTATAATACTTTCTGCGCGACTTTTGGAGCGCATGCGTAGAAATCGGAGATTGCCGCAGGTTTGCGGGCTGCACAGCCAAGGCGGGTAACTTCGATGGAGCAGGTCGGGACATGATCCCGGCGGTTTCGGCTAAAGCCGGCAGCGTAATATCTTTACTGTTTGCCCCAGCAAGCCAAAGTGCTGATAACTGATCACTGTCAGTAACTGGATATCTGGGTTTTTGAATGGGATAAGAAGAAACGCCCGACAAGGTTGAAATAAAAACAGCAAATATTGGAGGAAAAAGAAATGGCTAACCAGAAGCTCAGAATCAAGATCAAGGCTTACGACCACCAGCTTCTCGACGAGAGCGCAGCGAGCATCATCAATGCGATCGAGAGAACAGGTTCAAGCTACAGCGGACCTATCCCGCTTCCCACGGAGAAGGAGATCGTTACGATCCTTCGTTCTCCCCACAAGTACAAGGATTCCAGAGAGCAGTTCGAGCAGAGAACGCATAAGCGTTTGATCGACGTATATGCACCTACATCCAAGACGGTAGATGCACTTCAGAAGCTTGACATGCCTGCAGGCGTTTCGATCGAGATAAAGGTCTGATCGCCAAAGGCTTTAATCGGACGGTGAGCTTGCCAAGGCTGATCGTCCGAGGTCATGTTCGCAGGAGCGAACCAATAACCTAAACAGGAGGAAAAGAGAATGAAATTCATCATTGGCAAGAAATCCGGCATGACACAGCTCTTCGATGAGAACGGCAATGTTATTCCGGCAACCGTTATCGAAGTAGAGCCCATGTACGTGCTCCAGAACAAGACGGTTGAGAACGACGGCTACAAGGCTGTCAAGGTAGCTACGGGCTCCATCAGAGAGAAGCTCGTAAACAAGCCCGATAAGGGACAGTTCAAGAAGGCTGACGTTGAGCCTAAGCGCGTTATCCGCGAGTTCAGGACAGAGGAGGATTTCTCCCTCGGTCAGGAGATCAAGGTATCGGATATGTTCGCAGTAGGCGATAAGGTTGACGTTTCCGGTGTATCCAAAGGTAAGGGATATGCAGGTAACATCAAGCGTCACGGTCAGAAGGGCGGACCTTCCGGCCACGGTTCCATGTACCACAGAAGAGTCGGTTCCATGGGCGCCAACTCCACACCTGCACGTGTACTTCCCGGCAAGAAGATGCCCGGACACATGGGTGCGGTAAATTGCACAGTTCAGAACCTGAGCGTCGTTATGGTTGACGGCGACAGAGGAATCCTCGTCATCAGAGGAGCGATTCCCGGTCCTAAGGGCGGTCTCGTAACAGTTGAGACTTCCGTTAAGGCGAACTAATAGGACGGGAGGAGAAGATAATGGCTAAATTAGATATCTACAATCTTAGCGGTGCCGTTACCGGTTCGATCGATGTTTCTGACGATATCTTCGGCATAGAGCCGAACCAGTATGCAATTGCTGCTGTCATCAGAAACCAGCTCGCTAACCGTCGTCAGGGCACTTCAAGCACAAAGACAAGAAGCGAAGTAAGAGGCGGCGGTAAGCGCCCCTACAGACAGAAGGGAACAGGTCGTGCCCGTCACGGTTCCACAAGATCCGCACAGTACGTCGGCGGCGGCATAATCTTTGGCCCCAAGCCCAGGGATTACAGCTACACGGTTCCCAAGAAGATCAAGAGACTTGCAATGAAGTCCGCACTTTCTTCCAAGTTCGCTGACAAGAAGATCATCGTTGTTGACGATCTTGACCTCGGTGAGATCAAGACAGCAAAGATGGCTGAGGCTCTTAAGGCTCTCGGAACAAACAACGCTCTCGTTGTTATGGATGAGAAGAACGATAACGTCATCCTTTCTTCCAGGAACCTTCCCGATGTCAAGACAGCTCTTGTAAACACTATCAATGTTTTCGATATCCTTAAGTACGACAGCTTCCTGGTTTCCAAGGCTGCTGTTGAGAAGATTCAGGAGGTGTATGTATGACAAAGGCACCGCAGGACATCATTCTCGCACCCGTTATCACGGAGAAATCCGCAGGCGAGATCGCTGACGGCAAGTACACATTCAAGGTTGCCGTTTCAGCAACAAAGACAGATGTAAGGAATGCTGTTGAGAAGCTCTTCAACGTTAAGGTAGTTTCCGTTAACACGACAAACTATGACGGCAAGCTCAAGAGACAGCGTTATCAGCTCGGTAGAACACCTGCTTTCAAGAAGGCTGTTGTCACCATCGACACAGAGGGCAAGGAAGCAACATATCTTGCTAAGGGCGGTAAGTCCACTAAGGTTTCCGCTAAGTACAAGACTTCTATCGAAGAGTTTGGATTCGGCCAGTAAGGTCAGAAAAGGAGTGTGAATTAATATGGCAGTTAAATCATTTAACCCTACTTCACCGGCTGTCAGACAGATGACAGTTACAGACTATTCCGTCCTTACAAAGAAGGAGCCCGAGAAGTCCCTTCTTAAGACCGGAAAGAAGCATGCAGGCCGTAACTCCTATGGACGTATCACAGTACGTCACCAGGGCGGCGGAAACAGAAAGAAGATCCGTGTGATCGACTGGAAGAGAACAAAGGACGATGTACCCGCAACAGTTAAGGCTATCGAGTACGATCCCAACAGAACGGCTTTCATCGCTCTTATCCAGTACATCGACGGTTCCAAGTCCTATATCCTTGCTCCCAACGGACTCAAGGTCGGACACAAGATCTTAAGCGGTGAGAACGTGGATATCCTTCCCGGTAATGTTCTTCCTATCTCGAGCATTCCCGTTGGTACGGTTATCTGCTGCATCGAGCTCAAGCCCGGTAAGGGTGCTCAGATGGTAAGAACAGCAGGTTCTTCCGCACAGCTCATGGCTAAGGAGGGCGATTACGCTCAGGTAAGACTTCCCTCCGGCGAAGTTCGTATGGTCTCCGTTAAGTGCCGTGCAATGATCGGTGAGATCGGTAACTCCGAGCACGAGAACGTCAACCTCGGTAAGGCAGGACGTAAGCGTCACCTGGGCGTTCGTCCCTCCGTACGAGGCGTTGTCATGAACCCCAACGATCACCCTCATGGTGGTGGTGAAGGTAAGTCCCCCATCGGTCTTCCCGGCCCTGTTACTCCTTGGGGTGTTCCTACACTTGGTAAGAAGACAAGGAACAAGAAGAAGCAGTCCGGTAAGTACATCGTTAAGAGCAGAAAGGGTTAAGGAGGAGAATAGATGAGCAGATCTACAAAGAAGGGCTATTTTGTACAAGACGCCCTCATGAAGAAAATAACGGCTTTGAATGAAGCAAATGACAAGAAGATCGTTCAGACTTGGTCCCGTTCTTCTACCATCTATCCTGAATTCGTAGGCCACACTATCGCGGTATATGACGGTCACAAGCATGTGCCTGTATACATTACCGAGGATATGATCGGACACAAGCTCGGTGAGTTCGCTCCCACGAGAAAGTTCGGCGGTCATGTCGGCGACAAGGCTGCGGGCAGAGGCTGATAAGGAGGAACAATCGTGGAAAAGATCATTTTGAACAAAGAAAATATCGAGAAGAACCGCGAGGAGATTCTCAAGGCTTATGCGGCTCCTTCCAAGAAGAGCAACAGGCTCCCCGTTCCCACTAAGAAGCAGAGGAAGCTCCTCGGCATCGGCAAGGATCAGGGTATCGCCACAGCCAAGTATGTCCGCATAACACCCAGGAAGGTAAAGATCGTTGCCGATCTTATCAAGGGTCAGTCCCTTGACGACGCATATGCGATCCTTATGTACACACAGAAGGCTGCTTCCCCCGTATTGACGAAGCTGCTTAAGTCCGCCGAGGCTAACGCCGTTAACAACAACGGCCTCAGCAGAGGAGATCTTTATGTAGCAGACGCGATCGCTAACCCCGGTCCGATCCTTAAGAGGTTCATTCCCAGGGCTAGAGGTTCAGCCAACAGAATCAACAAGAGAACAAGCCATGTTACGGTTGTTCTCAAGGAAAGAGTATAAGGAGGATATCGCATGGGTCAGAAAGTAAACCCTCATGGTTTAAGAGTAGGCGTTATCAAGGAATGGGATACTCGTTGGTATGCCGACAAGAAGACATTCAGTGATTTCCTTGTCGAGGATAAGCAGATCCGTGACTTCATCATGAAGCAGGCGGACGTTATCATCAAGAACGCCAGCAAGAATTCCAAGAAGCCCATCGACGAGAGCCGCAAGAATGTTGCAGGTATCTCTACGATCGCCATCGAGCGTAAGGGCGCAGAAAAGACAACAGTTTCTCTGCACGTTGCAAGACCCGGTCTTGTTATCGGATCTAAGGGTGCAGGTATCGAGGCTCTCACAAAGGCTCTCTCCAAGAAGTTCGGTAAGGAGTTCAAGGTAGAGGTCAAGGAGATCAAGAACATCGATTCCAACGCTCAGCTCGTTGCAGAGAACATCGCTTCTCAGCTTGAGAATCGTATCAGCTTCCGTCGTGCTATGAAGAAGGCCATGTCTTCCGCTATGAAGCAGGGCATCAAGGGTATCAAGACGATGTGCTCCGGCCGTTTGGGCGGTGCCGAGATCGCAAGATCCGAGACATATCACGAGGGCACGATCCCGTTGCAGACACTTCGTGCCGACATCGACTACGGTTTTGCAGAGGCAAACACGACATACGGTCGTATCGGTGTAAAGGTTTGGATCTACAATGGTGAGATCCTTCCCGAGAAGAAGGTCGCTAAGGAAGGAGGAGAGAACTGATGTTACTTCCTAAGAGAGTTAAGCACAGAAAGCAGCACAGGGGCCGTCTCACAGGTAAGGCTACCAGAGGTAACAAGGTAGTTTACGGAGATTACGGCATCATCGCTACAGAGCCTTGCTGGATCAGATCTAACCAGATCGAGGCTGCCCGTATCGCAATCAACAGATACGTTAAGAGAGGCGGTAAGGTCTG
>DNAE01000175.1 GCA_003543635.1 Clostridiales bacterium
TATTCTGAAGAGGTGTATTTGCGGATTCAAAGCTGGGGAAGAATAATAGTATTGCTTTGATTGGGTATCTGTTATGAGAAATAAATATGTTCTTTTGTTAATCTTGCAACTAATAGTGTTGGGTTGTTTAGGTGGGTGCCTTCATATCGGAGAAGTACAAAAACAAACTGGATATCATGAGCCAATCAAGGAATTGGAAGAATATGTCTTGCCTTCGATGGGGGAATATATCGCTTTTAGGGAACCCAAAGTTGATGATGATAGTCAAACTGTTTATATCAGGACAGTTTTTTTAACTGACTATATTGATGATGATCAACTGAAAGAACAATACTCTCCGTTATTGGTAATGGAAGATACACGGTGCTTGATCAACGAATACATGTCTGGTGACGATTTTTATCAGGGATATAAGATTGTAGTATCTTTTGCTGAACGAACAGGGGATTATTATGAGGGGTATGGTGAGGTAAGGAATTACTCCTACAGTCAAGGAAACATAAAAGACTCTCTTTGTGTGGTTGATTATAATCGACTTCTGGATTCAAAAACTGTGGATAGTATCAATTGCAGTGGCATAAAACAGATTAATCTTTCAGATTTTTCGGAAGATGAAGTAGAGGAGATTCTGTCTATCATCGCTCAATTGCCGGATCTTGAAGTGGTCTTGCTCGATGAACAATTGGAAGATGAACTGGAACAATCCTCAGTTGAATTAAAACTTGATTTAATATTTGTGTAATGAGATTCCTTCTGCTTTTTCGGCATGGTCAGGGAGAAGATCTCCAAAAAGATTGTTGATCTATTATTTCACATGCATCTGGAAAGGAATTAGAAATGGCTTAAGATGAGTTCTTGTGGATATGAGCTCAAAACTTGCACTTTATTCAAAAAAGTGTAAAATATATTTTGCTTATTTGTATATAGGCGAGGGGGTACATGTTATTTTAAGGCACAAGCTTTTATCATTACTGGTCATACTGTCTGTCGTTTTCCTTTCTGTGGGAAACGTAACCGCGGATATGATCTCTTATACTGCCAGAACAGACAAGTTTGAATTGATGTGGAATAATGCCGAGGATTCGGAGCGTTATTACATGTCCACGGATATAAAGGCATACGCCTGCGGACTTACCACCAGCGAGTTTATCTTCTTTGCAAGGGTTGTCGAGGGCGAAGGTGCCGATTCTGATGCCGATATTACTGATAAGGTCCTTGTGGCCGCAACTGTCCTTAACAGGATCAATTGCTCCTCCTGGCCTCCCACGACGGTCATGGGTACTCTTCAGAGACCCGGACAGTTCGAGGTCGTTGACCAGGAGACGGGAGAGTGCCATTGTGCAAGATCCCTTGATTCCGAGTGGGCCATCGTTATTGCCTACAGGATGGTGGCCAACAATGAACTCGATTGTCACATGGTCTACTATAACGCCATCGGTTTCACGGGTTATTCCAGAACCATGACCGACTATGCTTACTTCGGCGGAAACTACTTCTCCTGCATCCCCTGTGACTGTGCCCACTGCACGGCAACGGAGCCTGACTGGCACGAGGAGGATGTTGAGATGCTGACGGATCTCATCTACAGACCCGACGGAGTCGGTCCAAACTATTTCTGATATGGGAAGAGCTCTTTACCTTGAATGCGGAAGCGGCATAAGCGGCGACATGTTCGTCGCTTCCATGATCGGTCTCGGCGCAGACAAGGAAAAGCTCATGAAGGTATTAGACAGCATCCCCGTAAAGGGATTCAATGTCGAGATCTCCGATGTGTTCAAGTCCGGCATCAAGTGCGTTGATTTTTGCGTTTCCTTAGATGAGGATAACCACGACCATGACATGGAGTATCTCCACGGTCACTCCCACGACCACGAACATCACCACCATCACCACGATCACAGGCATCCTTCGGATATCAAGCACATCATTGACCATACTGCCATGTCCATGGGAGCCAAGGAGATCGCCGTTAAGATACTTGATATTATCGCCGAGGCGGAGGCTGAAGCCCACGGCATACCCGTGGAGGAAGTCCATTTCCATGAGGTGGGAGCAATAGATTCCATCGTGGATATTATCTCCGCGGCAGTCGTCTTCGATGATCTGGATATCCATGAGGTCATTATCCCGGGACTTACGGAGGGCACGGGAACCGTCAGGTGTCAGCACGGTATCCTCAACGTACCTGTTCCCGCGGTTGCCAATATCGTTAAGGACAACAAGCTCGATCTCAGGATCTCTGATGTTAAGGGAGAACTTGTAACTCCCACCGGTGCTGCCATAGCGGCGGCCATAAAGACAGGGGATAAGCTGCCCGATAACTTCACCATAGAGAAGACCGGCCTCGGGGCCGGTAAAAGGGAATACGAGGCCCCCGGGATCTTAAGATCGATGCTCATAGTCTTTGATGACAGCAAGAGGGATACGGTCCTTAAACTGGAGACGGATATCGATGACATAACCGGTGAAGAACTGGGATATCTCATGGAAAAGCTCTATGAGGAGGGCGCCAGGGAAGTCCATTTCATGCCTGTCTACATGAAGAAGAACCGTCCCGGTACTGAGGTGGTCGTCATCTGTGATGCCGATAAAAGGGCGGTCATGGAGAGTATCATCTTCAAGCATACGACGACCATCGGGATCCGTTATACCGAGATGCAAAGGACCGTTCTCCGCAGGTTCAGTGAAGTGGCATCCACGGAATACGGTAATGTGGATATCAAGACAGTTATCCTTCCTGACGGCACCGTGAGAAAATACCCCGAATACGAGAGCCTCAAGAAGATCGCCGATAAGACGGGGATGAGTATTGCTGATATCAGGAAGCTTCTCTGATCAATCCTCTGCTTCGTGGGGCTCGTCATCGGATTTTTCAGCTCCATTTTATCACAGCCTTATCTTGCTATTTGCTAATAAAAAATATATTATAAACAGGCAATTGTTTATTTGGAGGTATCACCTATGTACGAACATATCAAGGCCGAAGATCCCGAGATCTATTCCGCGATCTGCCAGGAACTTGAAAGACAGAGAGACAAGATCGAGCTCATCGCATCCGAGAACATCGTATCAGAAGCTGTTCTTGAGGCTGCAGGTTCGGTCCTTACAAATAAGTATGCCGAGGGTTATCCCGGAAAGAGATACTACGGCGGATGTGAGTATGTTGATATCGTCGAGCAGCTCGCTATCGACAGACTTAAGCAGCTCTTCGGCGCTAAGTACGCCAACGTTCAGCCCCACTCCGGTGCCCAGGCTAACACGGCAGTATATTTTGCCATCCTTGAGCCCGGTGATACGATCCTCGGTATGGATCTTTCCCACGGTGGTCACCTTACCCACGGTATGAAGCTCAATGTTTCCGGTCGTACATATCACTCTGAATTCTATCAGGTAGACAAGGAAACGGGCAGGATCGATTACGAGGCAGTAAGAGCAAAGGCTCTCGAGTGCAAGCCCAAGGTCATCGTTGCCGGTGCTTCCGCTTATCCCAGGATCATCGATTTCAATAAGTTCCGTGAGATCGCAGACGAGGTAGGAGCATATCTCTTCGTTGATATGGCTCACATCGCAGGTCTTGTTGC
>DNAE01000200.1 GCA_003543635.1 Clostridiales bacterium
GGATTCAGAGTACTCATATCAGCAAGATCCACCCATGCCCTTTTCGAGAAGGGAATGGAGACGATCCCCTCAGAGAGCGTATGCTATCCCGCAAAGCTCACCCACGGCCATATAGAGAACCTTATCTCCAGGGGTATAAAGACGATCTTTTATCCCGACATTCCCTATGAGAATGAGGAGAACAAGGATTCCGGCAACCACTATAACTGCCCCATCGTTTGTTCCTACCCCGAGGTAATAAGGAATAACGTGGAGAACATCAGGGAGAAGGATATCAAGTTCTTAAATCCCTTCATGCCCCTGGACAATATGGATACCGTGGCGAAGACCCTGGCGGAGACCTTCTCCTATGCGGGAGTGACCCTGAAGGAGGCGGAGGAAGCCGTTGCCGCGGGCGCGGAGGAGTACGGTAACTTCAAGGAAGACATCAGGAACAAGGGTTCCGAGATGATAGAGGAGATGGAAAGACAGGGCATCAAGGGCATCGTCCTTTCCGGCCGTCCCTACCATGTGGATCCGGAGATCCATCACGGTATCCCCGAGATGATCAACCAGCTGGGTCTCGGTGTCCTCACGGAGGATTCCGTGGCCGTTCCCGGAAGACTTAAGAGACCCATCAGGGTAGTCGACCAGTGGATGTACCACACCAGGCTCTACGAGGCTGCCGCCTTCGTTATCACCAAGCCCAATCTGGAGCTGGTACAGATGACGAGCTTCGGTTGCGGTCTCGATGCCGTAACCTCAGACCAGGTCCAGGAGATCCTGGAGTCCTCGGGCAAGCTCTATACGCTCCTCAAGATAGACGAGGTCAGTAACCTGGGTGCCGCAAGGATCAGGATGAGATCCCTTGTGGTGGCCATGGAGGAGCGTGAGCAGATGAAGCTCAAGGGGGAAGCCCGGGAGATCAAGGTGGATCCCGAGAATCCCGCTTATACCCTTAAGAGGGTGGAATTCACCAAGGAAGACAAGAAGAAGCACACGATCATAGCGCCCCAGATGGCCCCCATCCAGTTCGACTTCGTGGAGAGCGTATTCCGTGATAACGGGTACAGGATGAAGCTTTTGAAGCAGGCCACCAGGGAGGATATCGAGTGCGGACTCAAGTTCGTAAATAACGACGCATGTTTCCCTTCCATCGTCGTCGTGGGTCAGATGATGAACGCCATATTGAGGGGAGAGGTGGATCCCGATAACGTCACCTTGGCCATTACCCAGACGGGCGGCGGTTGCCGTGCCACCAACTATGTGGCATTCCTGAGGAAGGCCCTGAAGGAGGCGGGTTACCCGAATATCCCCGTCATCGCCATTTCCGTACAGCAGTTCGAGAAGAACGAGGGACTTACCTATAATCCCAAGTTTATCCTCAATGCCGTAAGGGCGCTGTGCCTGGGCGACATGGTGAGCACATTGCTCCTGAGGGTACGTCCCTACGAGAAGGTGGAGGGTTCCGCCAACGCCCTTTATATGTATATCAACCGCATCGGAAGGAAGATGTTCAATAAGAGCGGATTCTCCGATGAACTCACGGAGAGATATGATCAGGTGATGCCCGGAAACTACTGGGACAGATCACCTGAGGAGAAGAAGAAGATCAGGGATTGCCTTGCGGATATCGGTGTCGATCTGGAGAATATCCCCACCATCAAGAGCTACAAGAAGTTCATCAACTACACTGTGGATCTGTTTGACAAGCTTCCCCTCCGGGATATACCCAGGAAGCCCAGGGTGGGTATCGTCGGCGAGATCCTCGTTAAGTTCCATCCCGATGCCAACAACAATGCCATCAACGTCATTGAGGACGAGGGATGCGAGGCGGTCCTTCCCGGAGTACTGGATTTCTTCCTGTACTGCGCCTATAACCCCATCTGGGCGGCGTCTAACCTGGGCAGATCGAAGAAGACGGCCTTCATCAACAAGCAGGCCATCAACGCCCTGGAGGCCTTCAGAAAGCCCATCAACGAGGCGTTCAAGAGGACGAACGGAAAGTTCATGCTCTCGGAGAGGATAGAGGAGCTGGCCAAGAAGTCCTCCACGGTCCTTTCCTGCGGTAACTTCTGCGGTGAGGGATGGTTCCTGACCGCGGAGATGATCGAGCTCATACAGGACGGTGTGCCCAACATCATCTGTGCACAGCCCTTCGCTTGTCTCCCCAACCACGTTACGGGTAAGGGAATGATCAAGGAGCTCAGAAGACAGTATCCCATGAGCAATATCATCCCCATCGACTACGATCCCGGCGCCTCGGAGGCAAACCAGCTCAACCGTATCAAGCTGATGATCTCCACCGCCCACGCCATACACGACAAACAACTTCAGGGAAAGAAATAAGCTATGAACAGGAAGATCCTTCTGGTCGACGGTAACTCCATAATGAACCGCGCATTCTACGCGGTCTACGGGAGAGCTCCCATGACGGCCCCCGACGGCACCCCCACGGGAGCTCTCAACGGTTTCTTTAATACCCTCCTTTCCGTAAGGGACGAATACGCCCCCACGGATATCTGCGTTCTTTTCGACCTTAAGGCACCCACCTTCAGGCATAAGATGTCCAAGGACTATAAGGCCCAGCGCAAGGGAATGCCCCCGGAACTGTCAGCCCAGATGCCCGTGGTAAAGGACCTTCTGGACCGCATGGGCATAAGCAGGATGGAGATGGAGGGATACGAGGCGGACGACCTCATAGGGACCCTCTCAAGGCTCGGCGAGGAGGACGGGGATACCGTCTATATCCTGAGCGGCGACCACGACGATTACCAGCTCCTGAGCGACAAGGTAAGCGTCATAATGCCCCAGAGCGGCAAGGGGAAGCCCCCGAGGATACTGGTGACCAAGGAATACTTCGAAGAGGAATACGGAGTGTCCCCCGATGTGTTCGTCTATGTTAAGGCTCTCATGGGAGATAATTCCGATAACATCAAGGGCGTTGATAAGGTGGGTGAGAAGACCGCCTTCAAGCTCATCGCGGAATATAAGGATCTGGAGGGAGTCCTGGCCAACACGGACAAGATGACCCCCGCGCTTGCCAAGAATATCAGTGCATCAAGGGAGCTCCTCGACCTTAACCTTAAGCTTTGCACCATCGACAGGAACGTACCCGTTCCCTACGGGATAGGAGAGATCTCCTTTACGGATATCAAGGACAGACAGTCCCTTTACGACGAGCTTTACAGATTGTCCTTAAAGCAGCTGATAAAAAAGCTCGGACTGGATAACATGAAGACTTCGGAGGGGGCGTCAAACGGCGATCCCGAGGACCCCGAGATCGCGTCCCTGGTCGAGGCATTCGATGCGATAAAGGATCGCATAACGATCGTCTCAAACGGCGATATCACCCTTAAAGATAAGGATGTGGCGGGTATCGATTTCACCTCCGATAAGGCCTTGGTCGCCCTTTACGGAGATCCCCGTGTCTACGAGATCGATCCCGAGAGACTTTACGATTTATTCAGCGGTAAGAAGGATATAAAGCTCGTGGCCTTTGACTACAAGAACAAGTCCAAGATCATGAGCAGGGCGCTGCCTCAGATCGACTCTGTCTTTGACACGGCCATCGGAGGTTATGTCTTTAATCTCATAGACGGAAATAAGCCTGATTTTGCAAGGCTTTACGAGAGTTTATTCCTGAGGCCTTACCCCCTGGAAGACGAGGATCTGGCACCCAAGCAGTTGGATCTCACGGCCCAGCTGTTCGGAGAGACGGAACCTGCGGAGAGCGTCAGCCTTTCCGCGGCCAAGCGCCTGGTGCTCAACCTTTTCGTTTCCTCGCGCATGGAGACCCTCATAAGGGAGAAGAAGAAGGAGAAGCTCCTCTACGAGATAGAGTTCCCCCTGGTGGTCACACTGGATGCCATTGAGAGGAACGGTATGTATGCCTCCTCGGAAATGCTTTCCGAACTTCACAGGGAATTCTCGGAGAGGCTTTCTTCAACGGAGCAGGAGATCTACGATCTCACGGGGGAGACTTTTAATATCGGTTCCCCCAAGCAGCTTGCGGAGGTACTCTTCGAGAAGCTTCATCTGCCCCATGGAAAGAAGGGAAAGACGGGGGTATATTCCACCTCCATAGATGAGCTTAACAGGCTCCGGGAATACCATCCCGCCATCGACAAGATAATCGAGTACAGAGCCCTTGCCAAGCTGGATTCCACCTATGCCCTGGGGCTTCAGGACAAGATCGGGGAGGACGGCAGGATAAGGACGACCTTTACCCAGGCCATGACCAATACGGGAAGGCTCTCTTCAACGGAGCCCAACCTTCAGAATATTCCCGTAAGGTCTTCCGACGGAGGAAGGATAAGGGAGTGCTTCATCGCCCCGGAGGGAAGGGTCCTGGTGGATGCGGACTATTCCCAGATAGAGCTGAGGCTCCTGGCCGCCATGAGCCGTGACGAGGTCATGACGGATGCCTTCATCAAGGGGGACGACATACACAAGAGGACTGCCATGAAGGTCTTCGGCACCGATATGGAAAACGTGACTCCCAAGCAGCGTGCCATGGCCAAGACCGTTAACTTCAGCATAATCTACGGCATATCTGAGTACGGCCTTTCCAACGATCTGCAGATCTCCTTCGGGGAGGCCAAGCAGCTCATCGAAGACTACGGAAAGCAATTCCCGGGTATCACGGGTTATCTGGAGAGCCTTAAGGCCGC
>DNAE01000218.1:0-2002 GCA_003543635.1 Clostridiales bacterium
TCATCCCACCGTGTTAACAGGGATAATGAGCTTGTCATGTTTAATAAGAGCTACTATAGCGCCGAGCTGATCCTTCACGATGAGGTATACGGAACGGATATGGATCTGAAGGCTTCCTTTTACCTGGATAAGGACGATATACCCAAGGGAAAGAAGCCCGGAAGGGAATTGTTTCAGGACGGAGCCCCAATCAGGAAGATATCCGATTATATCGGTGTTTGTAACACTGTTATATTTGCTCCCGAGGACTTAAATCTTGTTAAAGGAGCCCCATCCGGAAGGAGAAGGTTCTTCAATATGCTCATCTCCAAGGTCTCCCCCACCTATATGGACCTCATCTCCAATGCCAATAAGGCAATAAAGAGGAAGAACGATCTTTTGAAGACCTACGGAGGAAGGATCGATAATATAAACGATAACGATCTGGATCTTTGGGATTTCTATATCTCCGACACTTCCGCCGACCTGATACTTTTCAGATACAGATATGCCCTCCTCCTGTCGAGGAAGGCTTCAATGCACCATTCCGTTATTTCCGGAGGCAAAGAGAACCTTACCGTGGAATATGACACTATAACGGATGTAAAAGACCTTCTGAAGCGTTTGTTGGATGATAACGGTATGTTTGACATTTATGTCGAAGGAAGGGCTTCTGAGGCTATTTTGAGCGATATCAGGCGCAAGCTGTCGGATCTTATATATAAAAAGCTTAAGGCAAGCAGGAAAAAAGAGGTGGAAAAGGGTATTTCCCTCATCGGAGTTCACAGGGATGACCTGGATATCAGGCTCAACGGTGTTTCCATGAGATCCTTCGGATCCCAGGGACAGCAAAGATCCGCTTCCCTGTCCCTTAAGCTCGCGGAGCTGGAGATAATAAGGGAAATGGTATCCAATTCCCCCATACTCCTTCTGGACGATGTGTTCTCAGAACTTGATTCGGGCAGGAGGACTTCCCTTCTTGCCGGTATGAAGGGTGCTCAGATCTTCATAACATGCACAGATAAGACCTATATCGAGAACGAGATGACGGGTCTTCTCATGGATGGTGTCAAACCGACATATATCAGGGTCGAAAACGGCTGCGTTTTTGTCGATAATTAAGCAATTTCCTTTATTATAATAAGCATATTATGGTATACTGTATTGGTTAGAGTTAATAAGCTTTAGCGCTTCTTCAGGAGGTATGCCATGTACGTTCATATCGGTGATGATATAGCTGTCAGATCCGATACCGTTACGGCGGTGGTGAACCTCGAGACTGTCCTTCCCTCCCAGAAGGATGTGACCGGATTTATCAAAGCCGAAGATGAGAACAACAGGCTTCAGTATCTTACGGATGATATCCCCAGGTCTATGATCCTTACTGTTGACAGGACCTATATCAGTTCCCTGTCTGTGGAGGTATTGAGGCGCAGGATAGAGGGAGAAATGACGATTTAACATTGTTACAAATGCCCGTATATAAGGCTTTTTGAGGATTATTAATAAAATGTCAAGGAGTTTTGATATTTATGAGTGAGAATGAGGAAAAAGTAGATCTGTACTACCAGCCTGTAGAGGATTCAGACGATGATGATGATCTTAAGAACCTTGCGGAGAACCCCAGGGGACTCACTGAGGACTTTAAGGAAGAAGACGGAGCTGAATTGGATGAGGTGATCGCCGGTCAGGATGTATTTGATACTTCCAACTCCAGCGAGTACGGTGAAGAAGATATCCAGGTCCTTGAGGGACTTGAAGCCGTCAGGAAGCGTCCCGGTATGTATATAGGTGATACGACCAAGAGAGGTCTCCACCACCTTCTTTATGAGATCGTTGCAAACTCAGTCGACGAGGCTCTTGCGGGACGTTGCGATACCATCGATGTGACCATCAACAAGGACGGAACCGCAACCGTAAAGGATAACGGTTCCGGTATCCCCGTAGGTAACCATCCCAAACTTGATATCCCTACTGTTGAAGTCGTACACACCGTACTTCACGCAGGCGGTAAGTTCGGCGG
>DNAE01000218.1:2059-3135 GCA_003543635.1 Clostridiales bacterium
GCTTCCGTAGTTAACGCTCTGTCCGAGAGAATGGTCGTTCAGGTCAGAAGAGACGGAAAGATCTATGAAATAGGATTCGTCAGGGGCGAGACAACGGAACCCCTTAAGGTAGTCGGAGAATGTGACGTTAACGATACGGGTACGACCACTACTTTCCTTCCCGATAACGAGATCTTCCCCGAGATTGACTTCGATTGGGACACGATGGTCTCCAGATATCGAGAAATGGCCTTCCTTAACAAGGAAGTTACGATAAATCTTACGGATAACCGCCCTGAAGAGCCCAAGAGTAAGTACCTTCACTACGATCACGGAATCGTTTCATTCGTCGAGTATATCAATAAGCATAAGGAACCCATAATCCCTCAGCCTATTTACTTCGCTACGACGAACGGCGACTGCTATGTTGAAATCGCAATGCAGTACAACAGCACATACCAGGAGACGGTATACAGCTATGCCAATAACATTGCCACAGTCGAAGGCGGAACGCATCTCACGGGATTCAGGGCTGCAATGACCCGTGTAATCAACGATTATGCAAGGAAACATAACGTTATCAAGGACAGTGACCCCAAGCTTTCCGGTGACGATACGAGAGAGGGACTTGCGGCGATCATCTCAGTTAAGCTTCCTGAACCTCAGTTCGAAGGACAGACGAAGTCTAAGCTCGGAAATGCCGAGATCAGACCCATGGTTGAGAACGCAGTTGCCGATAAGTTTGCCACATATCTCGAGGAGAATCCCCAGATCGCCAAGATAATCATGGATAAGTGCCTTACGGCCAGCAGAGCACGTGCAGCAGCAAAGCACGCCAGAGAAGCAACAAGAAGAAAGACAGCTTTTGATTCTGTACAGCTTCCCGGTAAGCTTGCTGATTGTCAGTCTAATGAAGCAGAGTTCTGTGAGATATTCATCGTTGAGGGAGATTCCGCCGGCGGTTCCGCTAAGCAGGGTCGTGAGAGAAAGTACCAGGCGATCCTTCCTCTTTGGGGTAAGATGCTTAATGTAGAGAAGGCAAGTATCGATAAGGTGTATTCCAACGAGAAGCTTCAGCCGGTTGTTACTGCACTCGG
>DNAE01000004.1 GCA_003543635.1 Clostridiales bacterium
GAGAGGGGAATGGCGTTGGCAACTCTCTCATCGTGTGCATCGAAGGTGATGATGTTTGCAACTCCCAGGTTATAGAGCTCTTCCAGAGCGAATGCGCAGTCCAGGGACTCTCTTGAATTCCTCTTGTGCTGGCGGCTCTCATAGAGGAAGGGCATGATGACGTTGATCCTTCTGGCCTTACCGGAACATGCCAGGATAACTCTCTTGAGATCCTGATAGTGGTCGTCGGGGCTCATCCTGTTCATCTGACCGAACATCTTATATTCGATGGAGGGATTCATCACATCGCTTACGATATAGAGGTCGTGGCCTCTTACGGTGTTCTTGACGACTGCCTTTCCTTCTCCGGAGGAGAATCTGGTGTTATCCACGTCTATCCTGTAGTCGTTCCTGTAGAAGCCCGGATACTTGGAAACGATTGCTTCCTGCTGGTATTCGGATCTTCTCGTATTAAGGTAATAGTTGACCTTTTCGGTGAATTCAACGCTTCCTTTAAGGGGGATAAGTCCGATGGGGCCCACGGGAGCCATGGGGTTTTCTCCATACTGATTGTAACGGGAGTAGGATTTCTCATCAGAAGGAACTGAAGTCATGATACACACTTACCTTTCTTTTCTAAGTTCTTTATTACTTACTCTTCTCCGAACTCGTCCATCAGCTCACCGATCCTGATCTGACCCAGAAGGTCTGTGATCCTGGAGGTGGAGTTAATGAGATCGAATACGGATTCGTCAACGTTCAGCGCGTCTATGATCCTTGCAACATAGGGCGTCATATTGACATCTATATACCAGTCCCTCGAAAGGAGTTCGGGGGTACGATATATCAAATTGGTACTGAGGACGGCTTTGATGGTCTGATCGGCATAAGCCTTATCGAAGACATTGAGTCCGTCCGTGAAAAGACCGAAGGGGGAGAGGCAGTAAATATCCCTTGCTCCGATGGCCTTAAGCTTCTTGGAAGTCCTGAGCATCGTGGATCCGGAGTTGATCATGTCGTCCACGATAAGGATATCCTTACCTTCCACGGAATCTCCCAGGAACTTGTAGTCCTTGATCGGGTGAACTCCGTCAACTTTAACGGAATAATCCCTGTCCCTGTAGAATATGCCCAGGGGAAGGTTCATCATGGATGAATAGAAGATTCCGCGGTTAACTCCCGACTCGTCGGGGGAGACCACCATCGTGCAATCCTTGTCGATCTTAAGATGATCGAAGGAGGAGAGCAGGGTGGAGATGATCTTATATGCCGATCTGGGCATATCGATACTCATGAGGGGAACGCTGTTGGCGATCCTGGTGTCATGGGGGTCAAATACAATGAGGTTGGATACTCCGAGGGAGTAGAGCTGCTGCAATACTTCGGCACAGTCCAGGGATTCCCCGGAGGAGGACCTGACTTCCCGGCGCCCCTCGTACATAAAGGGCATGATCACGTTAATGCGCCTTGCCTTGCCGCTCACCGTGGAGATTATCCTAAGAAGATCCCTGTAATTGTCGTCGGGGGAGAGAATATGCTCATATCCGAAGATATCCGTGGTGAGATTTCTGGATAAGATATCCGTTATGATGAAGATATCGTGGCCGCGGACGCTTTCTCCAAGCTGGAACTTACCCTCGCCCGTCTGGAAACGGACAAGCTTGGAATCGATGATATAGTCGGAACGAAGGTATCCGGGGGTATCGACAAAACGGTTGGACCTGTTGGCTACGCGCTTGCTTCTCTTCTCGAAAAGTATGTTGCTGACACTCTTTACGAACTCCAGGTTCGCGGTATGTGCGATTATTCCGATTGGACCGAAAGGTTCTAAGTCAGCCATAAAAACACTCCTTGGAAGCACTAAGTTCAGTATCCTAAAAAAAGAAAACAATTGCAATTGTCTTATTTGACGAAAATGATATTAAAAGAATCGATAGAGTTTGTATTTATTTTATTATAAAGAAGGAAAAAGATAGGATTCTATTGACTCTTTAAGGTCTGAAATACCTGTCTTTGCGGTGGATGAGACCGCGAAGACCCTTGCATCCTCGGAATAATCGAATACTTCCTCCAATTCCCTCAAGCGGTTCAGCATCTGCATGCGGCTCATCTTGTCGCACTTGGTAAATACAACAAAATAGGGGATCTTGTTGTCGTTCATATACTCGATCATGGCAATATCCTCCTTGGAAGGATCATGCCTTATATCTATAAGATGGAGCACAAGGTCGAACTTTCTGCCGGAGGTGAAATAGCTGTCGGCAAGCTTGTTAAAGCCCTCCTTGACCTCCTTGGAGACCCTGGCATAGCCGTATCCGGGAAGATCTGCGATGAGGAACTTACGGTCCACGTTGAAATAGACGACGGCACGGGTCTTTCCGGGACTCTGGGAGACTCTTGCAAGCTTCCTGTTGTCCGCCAGGGCGTTGATAAGGGAAGACTTTCCCGCGTTGGACCTTCCGGACATTACGATCTCGGGCATACCGTCAGAAGGGCATTTGGAGATGTCGGCGGCAAGGGTCATGAATCTTGTGTTCCTGAAATTTATGCTCATGGAACGATTATACATTAAAGTCCTAAATCGACAAATTGTCGTTTTTTGTAACCTTTTCGGTGACGATAATGCCTTCCGTTCCGCTATCATCCCTCCATGAAAGAGTATTATCTGCAAAGAAGGCACATCTGTTTAAAGCTCTCCGAAGTGATCAGGGACAATATACTTGCCCTATCGGCGGTAACGGCTTTGATCTGCGTTTCCGCAAACTATTTAACGGGCACGATGATCCCGGGATTAGTGGAGGGCCTGGCGGTTTTAACGGGTATCTTTGTCATAAAGGATAAAAATATAAGGCTCTCGCTGTCCATAGGAGTCCTTTTTATCCTTTATGCCACGGCGGTAATGGGCGGGCCATCCTGTTCAGGGGAAGCATCCTTTAAAGACGAAGTGTTTTCCGTTCAAAGGATAGAAAGAAGGTTGGATCTTACCTCAAGGCTTTATCTTCGAAGCAGAGAATACGGGAGGGTCATATTGAATATGGATATGATCCCCGAAGATATCAGCACCGGGGATATTCTCATCATAGACGGGTCCGTCAGACCTCCTGAGGGCCCCACTAACCCCGGGGAGTTCGATTACAAGAAGTATCTGAGGTCCATGGGGATAGGCGGGATCTTATACCCCGATGATATAAGGATCAGGGAGCATTCAGGAGTCATTTCCCTTATGGAGGATAGGATCGGCAGGTATTTCTTTTACCTTAGGGTGCAAAGCGCTGAGCTGTTCGGTGAATATAAGGGTGAATCCGGGGCCGTATTTACGGGGGATACCTCGCTTATATCCGATAAGACCCGCCGGGAATTCGATATTACGGGGCTTTCCCATCTCCTGGCCGTGTCCGGTACCCATTTCTCGGGTTTCCTCATGGGCTTTCCGCTCTTTGCCGATATCACCCGTATGGACAGGAAAAAGGAGATCATCTTCCAGTTGCTCCTTTGCCTGTTCCTGGGATCCTTCACCGGTTGGTCCGGATCAGTCACGAGGGCAGCCTTCATGAGCATGGTCTCCTGCCTTTGCAGGGATCCCCTGTCGGGAATGAGCCTGGCGGTGCTGGTGATAGGTGCCTCTGACCCATATCTTCTCGTGTCCCGGGGGTTCCTTATGAGTTTTTCCTGCGGTCTGTCCGTAAGGTTCTTGGGACCCCGACTGAGGGCTTTTTTTGAGGAGAAAAAGGTTCCGGGGGCCATAACTGCGGTATTTGTTCCCGTGATAGCGGGAAGGGCGGGCATGCTGCCCTTTTGCCTTTTTACGGGGTCTCGGACGGGCTTTTTTACCATCCCGATCCTGTGGGCGGGATCTTTCCTGGCCTCTTGTGCCTGTGTTTTCTATATTCCTTCCGTGATACTAAGTCTCATGTTCGGCGATATCTTCATTCTTCCCGCCAAACTGAGCCTTGTGGCGCTCTTGAGATTTGTTTCCCTCTCAACGGATCTGATCGGGGGAAGCCCGGATTGCGCCCCCTTTATCCTGCCCTTTGCCTTTGTGGTGCTGATGATCCTCGCGGGGAAGGGCCGTATCCGTAGATTTCTTTTGCGGATGCTGCCTCTGATCCTTGCGCTATCCATCGCTCTTGAGATAACGGAGCAACTTCAAAAACCCCTCGTGACCCTTGTCTTTATTGATGTGGGGCAGGGGGATTCCTGCCTTATAACGGACGGTGACATATCGATCCTCATTGACGGGGGGCGCTACGAATACGGAAGGACCGTATCTTCCGTGTTGGACTACTATCTCATAGACAAAGTCGATATTGCCGTCATGTCCCATATCGACGAGGATCATTCGGGAGGGATCAGATATCTTTATGAGGAGGGCAGGATAGAACGGGTCTATACCCCTGCGGAGGATAAAGCCCCCTGTCCGTCAGAGGACTTAGGATACGGGGATGAGCTGGTTGCGGGAGAAATTAGGCTCAGATGCATCTATCCTGAAAGCTCCCTCCCGAACGACGGAGGAAACGAGGGAAGCGCCGTTATACTGATGGAGGTCTCGGGCACCGGGATATTGTTTACCGGGGATATAGGCTTTGAGACCGAATCTTTGCTCCGGGAGCTCGGTCTTCTCACGGATATCGATATCCTCAAGGTCGCCCATCACGGCAGCAGATATTCCACCTCGGAAGGATTCCTCAGGGTGACAAGCCCCGAATTATGCATCATATCGGTGGGAAGACATAATAACTACGGGCATCCCGCGAAGGAGACGCTGGAACGTATCGCCTCCTCCGGGTCAGAGGTCTTAAAGACATCTTCCTGCGGCGCCGTCACCGTTAAGATATATAAAGATCGATACCTGGCGAAGTGTTTTGTAATATCGTGAGAATGTGATAATTTATATTAATGAGGTTTTAAAACGGGAGGATGGATATGGATAATAAAAAGGTATACAGGACCAAGGACGTCAATAAGGTTGCGATATTCATATTATGTTGTATCGTCTTTACGGTCCTTTTCTTCTTTGTTCTCAGTTCTCTGTTATCTCTTTTCCCTTTGGATCAGGATGCGGCTTTTGTTATAAACCTGATATTATCCGGCGGTATCGGTGCGGTATCCGCATTTTTCATAGCAAGGAATGCTCATCCCTCGATCCTTACCCTTGATGAGGACCGTATCACCCTGGAAAAGGGAAAAAAGGTCGAAAGCTTTACTTACGAGCAGTTCCGCGGAACTTATGTCCAGAGGAACTATACTAACGGCATCTATACCGGTTCCACGAGATATCTTCAGTACGCTGCGCAAAACGGAAATGTCCGTAGGATGATGATCCCTTTGACCAAGGAGGAATTTTCCGATATTGAAGTCTTTATAAAGAACAGGATAAGAGGCGGCGCTCCCGTCTCCGAAGAGGAAGCGGAGCAGATCGCGGATAAGCCTGCCTTTGAGGGCGAGTATAATTTCGCCATCCCGAAGGAAGAGTTCATATCCAGGATAAACTCGAAGAAGAATCTTTGTGTCAGCATCTTTTCCGCGATAGCGGCCATTGCTTTGATCGCCCTCATAGTCCTGTTCTTCCTTCTGGATATCTGGAGTTTTGTGGCTGCAGCCGCCTTACTCGGTGGCATCGCGATCATCTTTGCGTTTTTGGCTGTCTATATGGCACGCGGTAATTACAAGAAGTCGGCGCAGAATATGCCTTCCTTCGTAAGGCTCAACGGTTACACCTTGAATATCGACGGCCGTGAGATCGCGCCCGCTGCCGTAAATGTCATCACCATGACCCCCGGAGGATATGAATCCATCGGTAAGGACGGTGAATTCAGGACCATGGTCCTGGATCTTCGGAACGGGGAGAAGACCGTCTATTATTTCGGAACCACACCCAAGGGTGATAAGAAACTCGTATATCAGCAGTATGGTGAACTTCAGAAAGCCGTGGATTACTGGTGTTATGTAAACGGCGTGGACTTCAGGGCGGATCTCGGATGAAAAAGGTTCTATCATCGGTCCTCGCCCTTTCCCTTGTCTTTATTTCCGCTTCCTGTGCGGGAGGTTCCTCTTTAAATGATTCCAAGAGGGAAGAGGCCCTTGATGCCTGTTCTGACATCGCCTCTTACCTTTGCGACAGGGATGCCGTAAGGCTGGAAAATGTTGTTGACGGCAGATTCGATACCGTTTCATCCTCCATTGTATTTGATGATGACACGGAAGATGCCGACGATATCACCATAAGGGAAAAGATAGCATCCACCATGACCTATGAGATCCATGAGGATTCCCTGACGGACGGACAGTCCGGTAATGATGTCTATGTGGACGTGGATTTCAGCATCGTGGATTATCAGGCACTTTTTGATTCTACTTCCTTTTCTGATGCCGCCGCCGCCGCCGATGCCCTCGACTCCTTTGACCAAACGGTTACGATCCCCTATAGTATGCACCTTGTCTTTAAGAACGACATGTGGATGCTCTATAACTTCGAGAGTATCCCGGAGCTTTACCCCTACGATCATGCGACATTTACCTTTGCGCAAAAGCTATCCGATCTGATAACGGGTTCCGTCTGGGATGAGGCCACGGGGGATTCCTACGAGAATGCCTGCCTCATAAGGCTCAAAGTCTATTTTGACGGTGACTTGATCGGCGACAGGCTCGATTATTACTACACCGTCGAATGCGGGGAAGAGACCCTTTTCGAGAGCGAGATCACCACGGATAACACCCCTGAAGAGGTGATGATCCTCTATAGTAACGGTGTGGAGCTTCTCCCTGAGGGAACATACACCATAACCATGTACGACGAGGGAGGAAATGAGATCTTCTCCTCCCAGTGCACCAACGTATACACCTATTCGCTGGCGGATCTCGGTGTATACACCAATGAGGATCTGGGGCTTAAGTTTACGCCGCCTTCAGGGTTCAATTTCCTCCGGGAATACTCCCTGAGGTATAACTATCTTTCAGGTTACGGTGACAATGAGCCGGAATTTGTTGCCTGCAGATCGACCGATACTGTCATAATCCTGGATGTGGACAGCGCCAAGGGCTACATGACCGAGGATGTGCTCGAGTCCTTTGCAAATGCCGTCTGCGACGATCTTATATCCGAATATGATACGGACGAGTATGAATATGATGCAACGGTATCAGAGGTTTCCATACTCGGAAACAGAGCCTACGCCGTCAATGTGGTTACCGAAGATGAAGAGGGTATCGTCTATCTGGAGCAGGTCTTCTTTGTCATTAACGGATACTACGGTTGTGTGACCATGTACTCCTCGACGGACAGTGATCTGAACCCTTACCTCGATTGCTTCGAGCCCCTTTGAGGTGTTTATGGACAGGATATTGAACACAAAAGAGATCTATAAGCTCGTAACGGGAGATAAGTTGGATTCCGGTCTGTTCCTCCTTACGGGGGAAGAGGAATTCTTCATGACCCAGGTCATTTCCGCCATTAAGAAGAAATGTATTGCCGAGGGCGCGGAATCCATGGACTTCGTTAAGATCGACTTCCAGGGCAAGGAGATGGATGTGGAGAAGGTAAGGGAGAATGTGGAACTTCCCCCGTGGATGTCTCCCAAGCGCATGGTACTTGTATGTAATGCCGATGTCTTCGGTGAGAAGAAGGATAAGAAGGACAAGAAAGATAAGAAGGATAATAAGCCCGGCGTTTCCGAGCTGTGTTCCCATATACCCGGGTCCACGGTGCTGGTCATAACGGTCCCCAAGATCGACAAGAGGAAAAAGGAGCTGCTCAAGGCCTTTACGGATAACGGCATCGTCGCCGAGATCACATATCAGGATGTGGCACAACTTGAGAATTACATAAACAAGGTCTTTTCCAAGAACGGTCTTTCCTCGGACCCCGTGACCGTGGGGAGCATTGTGGACAGATGTAACAGGAGCATGCGCCTCATATCCAACGAACTGGGCAAGATAACCCTTTACTGCGCCGGTACGGGTACCACGGTGGTCAGTATGGAGATCGTGGATGATATCTGTCCTCCGGATATACAGGGAAAGATATTTACCATTACCGATGCCATCGGCAACGGAAACGTCAAGACTGCCCTTACCGTCATGGATAATCTCATCAAGATGAAAGAACCCGTCACCAAGATAAGATTTATGACGGCAAGACACATAAGGATGCTCATCTGTGCCAAGGAGCTGGGAAATGTCGGGGAGATATCAAAAAGGCTCGGTACCAGGGACTTTGTGGCCAGAAATCTCATTAATCAGGCCCGGGGTTTCACCTATGAGCGCCTGACGGGTCTGTACCTCGATTTCCTGCAGACGGACAGGGATATCAAGAAGGGCGTGGAGACAGACGAGAGAACGGCTCTCGAGGTACTTATAGTCAAAGCTGCACAAAGATAAGATTATTGACTGATCATACCCGTTGCCTTAAAATAAACAAGTTATTATTTTAGTATACGGAGGAATCGCATTTGGCTAAGATTCAGATGAAGACGCCGCTTGTTGAGATGGACGGCGATGAGATGACAAGGATCGTTTGGCAGCAGATCAAGGATATCGTTATACTGCCTTTCGTTGACCTTAAGACAGAGTATTACGATCTCGGACTTGTTAACAGAGATAAGACCGACGATCAGGTTACGATAGATTCTGCCAACAGAACAAAGGAACTCGGTGTAGCAGTTAAGTGCGCCACCATCACCCCAAATGCCCAGAGGATGACCGAATACAACCTCAAGCAGATGTGGAAGAGCCC
>DNAE01000117.1 GCA_003543635.1 Clostridiales bacterium
TCACATACTGGTCCCCCAACGTGAACCTCTTCAGAGATCCCAGGTGGGGAAGAGGCCAGGAGACGTACGGTGAGGACCCCGTCCTCATTGCCGAGATGGCCGTACCCTTCATCAAGGGACTCCAGGGGGACGGCGAGCACTATAAGGTAGCCGCCTGTGCAAAGCATATGGCAGTACATTCAGGCCCCGAGGCCGTAAGACACAGCTTTGATGCCAAGGCCAGCAAGAAGGACCTTTTCGAGACATATCTGCCCCAGTTCGAGGCCTGTGTCAAGGAAGGTCATGTGGAGTCCGTCATGGGCGCCTATAACAGGGTGAACGGCGAGCCCGCCTGTGCCCACACCTACCTCATGCAGGAGATCCTCCGCGGTCTCTGGGGATTCGAGGGTCACTTCGTATCCGACTGCTGGGCTCTCCGTGATTTCCACGAGAACCACAGGGTAACGAAGACCATCGAGGATTCCGCAGCCCTCGCCCTTAACACGGGATGCGATCTCAACTGCGGATGCACATACCTGGCTCTCGAGAAGGCATATAAGAGCGGCAAGGTAAAGGAAGAGAAGATCAGGGAATCCGCCATCAGGCTCTTCACCGTAAGATATATGCTCGGCATGTTCGACGGCTCCGAGTACGACGATATCCCCTACGAGAAGGTGGAGTGCCCCGAGCACCTGAAGGTAGCCTCCAGAGCTACGGCCGAGAGTATCGTTATGCTCAAGAACGACGGTATCCTTCCCATCGACACGAATAAGTACAAGACCATCGGCGTCATCGGTCCCAACGCGGACAGCAGAAAGGCACTGGTGGGTAACTACCACGGAACATCCTCCATTAACATCACGCTCCTGGACGGCATAAGAGCCGCCTTCGAGGGAACGAGGATCCACTACTCCGAGGGTTCCGACATCTTCGAGGAGAAGCCCGACAACCTGGCAAGACCCTTCAACCGCATCTCCGAGGCTAAGATCGTCACGGAGCACAGCGACCTTGTAATCCTCTGCCTCGGTCTCGATGAGAACCTTGAGGGAGAAGAGGGCGATACCGGTAACCAGTTTGCCAGCGGCGATAAGATCGACCTGAGATATCCTTCCTCACAGGTAAGGCTCATGGATGAGGTCTTTGCAACGGCTAAGGAATTCAATAAGCCCGTTATCCTTCTTTCCATGACAGGTTCCGCCATGGACATGAAGTCTGCCGACGAGAACTGCGCCGCCATCCTTCAGGTATGGTATCCCGGAGCCTCCGGCGGCCGTGAGATCGGCAAGATCCTCAAGGGTGAGATCAACCCTTCCGGTAAGCTCCCCGTTACTGTTTACAGGGATACTGCGGACCTTCCCGACTTTCAGGATTACTCCATGAAGAACCGTACCTACAGATATATGGAGACCACGCCCCTCTATCCCTTCGGATACGGACTTTCCTACAGCAGCTTCGATCTCGAGGACGCAAAGGCTGACGTTTCCGATTTCGCCACGGCTTCCAAGGACGGCCTCACGATCACATGCAGCGTGAAGAATACCTCCGGCACAGACGGCGACGAAGTTGTTCAGGTATACGTTAAGAACGAAGACGAGAACGAGACATTGCATCCCCACCTTGCAGCCTTTGAGAGGGTCAACGTAAAGGCAGGGGAGACCGCCGAAGTCAAGATCCGCGTAGATGCCAAGGCATTCACCACGGTTGACGATGAGGGCGTAAGGGCCGTAAGAGGCGATAAGGCTCAGATCTATGTTGCCTTCGGTCAGCCCGATGCAAGGACCGAGGAGTTGACGGGAGTCAAGGCCGTAAAGATCGAAATATAACCCTTTTTCATAACAACTTCCCCGGGATTGGCCGATCCTCGGGGAGGATACCCCTTTCGAAAAGGAGCTGCTTATCCTTAAGCGGCTCCTTTTTGATCACTTTTTCCTGAAGATGATGATTGCCATTATCCCGCATCCCAAAACGAGAAGGATGGCGCCCGCGGCAATATCGGGACCCGGGGCTTCGTTATAGGGTTCGACCACCAGCGGAAGGTAAACGTTCTCCGCGTTCGTACCGGCATATCCGAGGCTTCCGAGGTAATCGAGAAGACAGGAGGTCTCCTCCCCCGTTATCTTACGGAGCTTGCCCTTGACGTGGATGGTGTTGGAGTTTGCGATTATATGGAATCCCGTTTGGGAGTTCTGCTTCAAGTTGGCACGTACGGACTCGTACCCGTCGAAGTCTGCCTTCTTGCAGGAGAAGACGATATACTTGTTGATCTGTCCGTGGATGGAGTCGGAGAAATCAAGGAGAGGGAAGAGGTATCTTCTGGAAACGTCGTTCCCGTTCCTGGTATAGGCCATGAAGCAATCTCCCATGTAGGGGAGATCCATCTCAATGATGTCTCCCGCTTCCAGGTCCTCCCATCTTACATGGGGATCCGTGAGGTCAATGCCCTCCTTGCCCGCTCCCGAGATGCCGACGATCCCGAGTGCAATACAGTAGATGCCTGACAATATGAATATCACGGCCAGTGCAAGGAGCCTGAATATAAACAAATTGTTATTACTGCTGATATTGTTCATAAAAATATTATAATTCATAAATCTTTGACATGATAGAATTAATTCAGGTAAAGGAGGATGCGACCATGATCTACAAAGATTTTCAAGACCTTAAGTTATCTCAGTTGGGATTCGGAGCCATGAGGCTGCCCGTTATAAACGGCAAGGACAGCGACATCGACCAGGATGCGGCCAACGAGATGGTAAAGGTCGCCATGGAGTCCGGCATCAACTACTTCGATACCGCCTGGGGATATCACGGCGGCAATTCGGAGATCGCCATGGGCAAGGCCCTTTCCTCCTATGACAGATCCTCCTTCTATCTGGCGGACAAGTTCCCCGGGTACGATCTTTCCAACATGACCAAGGTCCGTGAGATCTTCGAGAAGCAGCTGGAGAAGACCGGCGCCGCCTATTTTGATTTCTATCTCTTCCA
>DNAE01000208.1 GCA_003543635.1 Clostridiales bacterium
GAGGACTCCGATGGCTCAGAGGGTTCCGCAGGATCCGTGGGTTCAGTCTGGGGAGCGCTCTCCGTCTTGGGGAAGACGATCTCCAGCATAAGGCAGCCCGTGGTGCTTTCCAGGGCTCCCGTAACTTCGCAACCGTCGATCTCCGGCAAGGCGTTACCGTCGAAGCAGTAACCCGCCGCGGGAGTCAGGACCACATTTGCCGTATATACCGTGTCGTAGGAGAAGGGATCGTTAAGGGGAGTCCAGAAGATCACACCGTCGTACTCCTCCCCGTCCATCTCGGATTCGGGAGAGTCTCCCGCCACGGGAACTATATCGTCGAATCCGGGGAACTCCGTGATGATAACGGGTGTCGCTTCCTCTCCCTCTGCTTTAACGAAGGTCTCCTCTCTGGGGGAAAGATCACGGGAAACGGGAAGTAAGCTTCTTATGTCGATACCGGAGATATCCACTCCCTGGGTACCGTTATTTGTCTCGATGGTGGGGATCTCGCTGATTATCCCCTCAAAGCCCGATACCAGTATGGGATTCTCGTAGTAGGCAAGGAGGAGGGTCTTCTTGTCCTCCAGTTCCGTCTGCCTGTTCTCATATTCCTCCCTCTGGTAGTCCGTCAGGTTCGTCTTCTTAAGCTCGTCGGTAACGTCGTCCAGCTCGCTTTGCACATCGACGATGGCAGAGGTGATGGATCCCTTATCCAGGACAGCAAGGATATCTCCGGGGCTCACGCGGTCTCCGACGGAGAACATGATCTCCGAGACCTTGATCTCCGAAGGGATCTTGATCTCCAGCGACTGGTCGATCCCGATGACTCCTGCACCGTTTACGGTGCTGTCAATACTGCCCCTGAAGGCCACCGCCTCCTGCGGAGTCGCAATGGCACTTCTGATATTATCCAGGTTCTTCTTGAACAGCCACATTCCCCCTGCGCCCAGGGCGATAAGAACGATTATTATGATGATCGGTGCTTTGCTCTTTTTCTTCATTTCCCCTATTCCTTAAGCTTTGAAGTCTGATTTACGCCCGTTGATTATACATTATACTTAATTATTTTTATATATGGGAGTGCGGCAAACCTATGTCATAGTGTAAAATCCTCTTATAAAGCGAAAAGGAGAGCATCTTATGGACAACAAAGCCATGTACAAATTAAGCTACGGACTCTTCGTCCTCACCACCAAGCTCGGAGACAAGCATAACGGGTGCATCACCAATACCGCCATCCAGGTGACCACGGATCCCAACAGGATCGCCTTTGCGGTAAACAAAGCCAACTACACCCATGAGATGCTCCTGAAGTCCAAGATCTTCAACATCTCCACCATCTCGGAGGATGCCTCCTTCGAGCTGTTCAAGAGATTCGGATTCCAATCCGGAAGGGACACGGATAAGTACGAGGGATTCACGGGCTGCAAGGAAGCCGACAACGGCATCACGTACATCACCGAGGGAACGAATTCCTACATCTCCGGCATCGTCTGCGATACGGTGGATCTGGGCAGCCACACCCTCTTCATCTGCAGGGTTACAGACGCCGAGGTCCTGAACGACATTCCCTCCGCCACATACGAATACTACCACGCGAACATCAAGCCCAAGCCCGAGGCGGTGGGAACCACCCCGGACGGCCAGACCATCTGGAGATGTAAGATCTGCGGTTACGAGTATGTGGGTGAAGAGCTCCCCGACGACTTCGTCTGCCCTCTTTGCAAGCATCCGGCTTCCGACTTCGAGAAAGTGGTCAGGTGATCAAGTCTCCCATTCGAAGGTATCGACGATCTGCTGAGCTACCTCCATGGCGTTCTCTTCCTCGGCCTTATCTTCGTCAGAGATCATAAGGGATACCATAACGTATTCGTAGTCTCCCGTGAGATACCATTGGATGACGGTGAAATCCTCACATTCCATATCGAATCTGTAGTAGGAATGGTCGGGATCTTCACTGTACTCCGTCATGGCCGCAGTTCCGTTATACTGTGCCGCCTGGCCCGTGATCTGCTGGAGTATGGCAGAGGTGAAGTCAGCCCCCTCTTCCTTTGAGTAGTAGTTGCTTCCATAGGAAACGGCGATGTTGTTCGGAGCCTCATCGGAGTCCTCGTTGCCCGACATGCAGTAGGCAAAATAGTACGGCGGATCCGACTGATCATCCACTTCCACCCATCCGTATCCCACTTCGTAGGAACCGAATTCCTTCTCGTATCCGGAAGGAAGGTCTTCGACTGTCTCTTCGACGGTCTCTTCCTCTTCCTCATCATCCCGGTCACGATCCCTCTTGTGCCTTCTCTCCGGGGCGGAGCAGGAACACATGCCCGCCGCAACGGCAACGATGGTCACCGCGGCAATTACTTTTCTCATTACTTTCATATTGATCTCCTTATTCCGTAATACAAAGATTCTATCACTTCGCACGAAGATTGGTGTAGAGGAAATCCAAAGCATCTTCGACGGTAAAGGAACCCTTATTCACATCGACGGTGTTAAACCAGAAGGTATCGTGATATGCCCAGCCGTCCTGATATCCGTCGTTCAGCATAAACCCGCAGATCATGGGGTATCCTGCACTGTTATAGATGACGTACAATGTCCCTTCAACGCCGTTGATATCGTAGGTGCCCATATTCTCCGGAGGCTCCGCGGCGGTGGTATTCCACTCTTCCGAATCCGACAGGTAATCATCGATAAACATCCCTACATCGTTATAGGGATAAACGGGATACTTTTCGATGCTTATCAGAAGATCCCCGTAGTCGATCACGACGTATATCTTATCCCCCATGGAGGACATGAACACATCGTAATCACCCTGAAGGCCGATCCTGGCCGCAAAGACATCATACATATCATGGGAGTCGGTGAGCATAACGCCGTCCTCCCGGGAGGAGAATCCCAGACAACCTGCCTCATAGCCGAAATCCGCGCTCACATAAACGCTCTCTTCAACTTCCGAAGTAGCGGTCGTTTGGGGGAAGGTCTCTTCCGTTGTCTCAGTAGTAGTCCCGAGCGTCTCCTCCGTCCCTGTCACCGGTACGGTATCAAGCGGCTCTTCGATCTCAGGGGTCTTATCGGTACATGATGTCAGCAGTATCATCGCCGACAGGATCGCCGC
>DNAE01000054.1 GCA_003543635.1 Clostridiales bacterium
TTCCCTTTGCGGTATTCTTGAAAGAAAAAGGGCGACCTTATATAAGGTCCGCCCTTCGTTTCTCATTTTATGATGATATATCAGCTGGCTTCTGCTGCCTGTGCGGCTGCGGGAATTGCAACCCTTACTGCCCTTGTCAATATATCGATGTAGCTGTAGGATACGATCTCGAAATCGTTATCTCCTCTCTTGCACTTGACGGTGAAATGGTTGGGATAGCAATTGTCGACTACTCCCTCATGGACTATGAGCCTCTTCCTTCCGCCGTTGCTGGTAAGCCTTACCGTTGTGCCTATCATGGACTGGAGCTTGCTCCTGCATGAATCCAGGTCGGATCTGATTATCATCGCCGTTATTCCTCCGGACAAAAATAAATATTACGCAAAAACTATAACAGTTCTTTGATTAATTGTCAACGAGGGAACACAAGATATGGCATTTATTTGTATAAAATGCTACAAAATGTTGTGTCCTACTCCGTTATGAGGGAATATGCCGAGATCTTCTTTATCCTGGAAGAAAGGGCATATATCATTACGTATGATGCCACCACACCACATACGACCACCAGGACAGCCATCCAGGGATCAGCGGCCATGTTACTCCTGGCAACACCCGCTGACGAAAGCAGGAGCGTAAAGAAGTTATTTGCTCTTGATACCCCCGCGATCGCACCCAAGACCAGACCGGTCACGATGGCAGGCATCATGGAAAGGGAAAGCTCGGTCCGGAGCTGATCGGAAGTAAATCCCAACGCCTTTTTGATGCCAAGCTCCTTCTGTTTCTTGATTATGATGGTCTTGATAAGGAGCATCATGGTAAGCCAGATAACAGCAAGGGATATGATCACCAGTACGATACATATGATCCTTCCCAGCATGATGATGGGATTCTCCCCGTTTGACAACGCCTCGGGATAGTTAAGGTATGTATCGAGCCTTTCCCCGAAGATCGCCTCGGCGTTTTCCACGACCACAGCCGAGTTCTCGGCATTATGGCCTTCCACCATCACAAACACATGGTTCTTCCGGTATTCTATCCCGAGATGATCTGCTCCGTCTGCATTCAGGAGGCAGAAATTTCCGTAGTTTACGGCGCCCTGACAGAAACCGGTGATCGTATACTCACTGCTCTTATCGCCGGTTTCAAGAAGGACCATATCGCCTAACATCCATCCCTTTGACTGTGCCATGGAAAGACCGACCGCCACTTCATCGTCATATTGCGGGGGACGTCCTTCCATAACGCCATTCTCCGATACGCTGCTCCAGTCTTCATTGATGTTTGCCTGTATGCTCGTTCCCTCCTGGGAGATCATCGCCGTATCTTTCCACCATATGCTTTCCACAAACGGAAGATCCTCCAGCTCCGATATGGGATCATCATCATCTATTATCATCTCGACATCCGGACAATCGGCTTCCAGCAGCTTTTGAAGGTTCCATGGATGGACTCCCACGTTATATCCTACGAAAACTGCCATAGCAAGGCTGATGCCGATGGAACACATCACCACCAGTACAAGGATATTCTGCTTTACGGAAGAGAGGGCGCTCTTTATGGCCATGAGCCAGACCAGAGGTCCGGAGGTGGTCTCCAGAGGAGCCCTGTTCTTCCTGAAGCTGTGGCTCTTAAGACCGAACCTCAAAGCGATAACGGGATCCAGGTCCTTGATGGATCTCGTGGACCTCAAGGCAACCAGGAAAGAAGCTCCGATTATCACGGCGGCCGTAATGATAAAGGCGGTAAGATCAAAGGAGTATTCCCAGATCATATAAGCCAGCGACCTCAATACCACTTCCAGGGGAGAGAGGATCAGATAGATCAGGATCGTGCTTGCGATAACACCTATACCGGCAGTCAGGACAAACTCCAGGATCTGGGCAGTCCTGATCTGATGGGTCGTATACCCCAGAGCCTTCAGAGCACCTATATTCGCGATGTTCTGCTCAATGCTGTTGGAAATCCTGAAGTAGATAACGATCATGACAACAAGGGTGATTATTGCAGCAAAGGCACAGAGGAATACGGAGATCATATTGATCATCTGTGTATACATGAGCTTGAATTCATCTATGGCATATACAGTTGACCTGATGTTCCTGCCGTTGAACTCATTCGTTATCGTGTTATAGACTTCGTTCGGATCGGCCCCGTCCACCAGTTTTATTACGATCTGCTCCATCGGTTCAACATCTTCCGTATTGAGTTCACTTAGCATTGAAGGATCGATATAGAACAGGTTATACAGGGATATGCTCTCATAGAAGCCCGCCACGGTGAATACCCTTTCATGTCCGCTGACTTTCAGTGTCATCTCATCGCCGACATGATATCTTCCCTGAAACACATCCTGGTTATAGACTCTGGACATGTAGATCGGGTTATCATATTCCACATCGGAAGTCTCCACAAACCTGGGTCTGTCGATCTCACCCCATTCACCATAGGGAGCAAACGAGAACGCTCCCAGAACATTTTCCATGGCATTCTTGGAATCCTCATCCACACCCTCCCTGACCTCTTCGCACTGAAAGACGGTGGTCGGGACCATCTCATAATAATCCACCTCAGGGAGCTTGGTGATATAGTCCAGGATCTCCGCTTCCTGATCCGGTTCATTGACCTCGATCAAGACCATGATATCAGGAGAATTCAGTTCCCTCACCTTTCTTTCGAACTGGGAATTGTAACCTTTTACCAGGACAAGACCCAGCTGCAGAAGGAAGGATGACAATATAACGATGAGCATGAAGCTTATCATATGTGACATATCCTTGCGGAAATTGGATTTTAACAGTTTACCTAACATCTTTTACCATCCCATCTCCGTCAAGAACGCGCGGAGCTTGTCGTGGCGCTCACGGTCTCCGGAAACATAGGGTCCGAGATCGCATTCGCCGCTGATCGTACCATCCTTCAGGTAGATGATCCTGTTTCCCCTTCTTGCGGATTTCATATCGTGGGTGACCATGAGGATCGACTGGCCCTTTTTATTGACTTCGGTCAAAACGTTCAATACCTGATCCGACGAGGAGCTGTTCAGTGCTCCCGTGGGCTCATCGGCAAACACCATATCCGGCGAATTGATTATGGCGCGGACGATGCCGACCCTCTGAGCCTCGCCTCCCGACAGCTGGTTGGGGAACTTGTTCCAGAGCCTCGGCTCTATCCCCACCTGCTTCAAAAGCTCCTTCGCGTTTTGGGCGAGCTTCCTCTTATTCTGTCCCGTCAGAAGTCCCGCGGTAAGGACATTATCCATGATGCTCATGGAGTCCATGAGATACACCTGCTGGAATACGAAGCCGCAGTGCTTTCTCCTGAAGATCGCCAGTTGGTCAGAGGTGAAACCGGTGATATTCCTGTCTGAGAAATATACCTTTCCGAGGCTCGCCTTGTCCATACCGGACAGGGCATAGAGGAGCGTTGACTTGCCGGCACCGGAGGATCCCATGATGACGGTGAAATCGCCCTCGTAGATCTCGGTATCCAGATTCTTTATGACGTGCTGCATCACGCCGCCGGCGGAAAAGCTCTTACAGAGTTTTTCCGTCCTTATTATGCTTTTCTTAGGCATACTTCTTTTCCTTCTTCTTACGGGCTACGCTTGATATTACGATTATAAGTATAACAGCACCGACAACTGCCACCACAAGTGTCATATTGACGGCGGGAGCATCCTCTGAGACCACCTCTTCCACAGGCTCTATGACCGACAGAGAAACGGTCTTGGCCGTCTCGTAGGAATTGCCGTCGGCATCCTCGTAGGTGACCTTGACATCGATATCCTCATCCCCCACGGAGAGGCCCTTTACGGAAAGGTCCACGTTACTGCTCTGACCCATTTCGATGTTGCCCACAACAGTATCGGCATCGCTTATCCGCTCACCGTTGACCTCCACCATGACATTATAGACAGATCCCTTACCCATGTTGTTGATCTTAAAGGAAAGGCTTGTCTTTCCGTCAAGATCGATCACGCTCTTTGAGAGCTTCATCTCCGACAGGGAGATCTCCGGGGTCTGGAGAACGGGCACCGCGATCTCTGAGGCATCCTCAAAGGTGTTCCTGTTATTATCCTCATATTCATAGTTTACGTTGAGTGTATAGGGCTTCTGCTCAAGGTCACCCCTTGTGGCCATATCGACGGTGACATCAAATTCTTCTTCCTTGTCCACCGAATCCACATAGACGACATTTGTTCCGTCCACGGGATAGATCTCGTTGTCGTCGCTTGCGAACTCGAGCCTTATATTGTAAAGCTTAGTTGCAGTGGACTCGTTCTTGAGGTGCACCACCATCTGAAACTCCTCGCCGGCATTGACATCACCTGTTGTGATCTCACTTCCCGTGACTATGAGCCTGGGGGTCTGATAAGCGGCATTTACCGTATTTGCCTTGAGGGCAAAGCCCGCGAATGAAACGGCGGCTATAATGGCTGCTGATGCCATGGATGCCGCCTTCGTGATGATCTTCTTCATAAATGATCGATCTCCTTTTCCAAATTAAGTTTGATAAGGTGATTGTAGAAGAAAACCATCTTAACGGTCTTTAACGGAACCTTAAGAACGGATTAAGATTGCTTATGCGATCCTGAAGTAGAGGGTTACGCGGAAGCCGCCGTCCGCATTGGAGATCTCCAGATCCCCGCCCATCTTTTCCATGAGCTCGGAGGCTATTGCAAGGCCGAGGCCCGCACCGGGCTTACCCTTGGAGTTCTCGCCCCGCCTGAACCTCTTGGTGATCATGGGAAGGTCGTCCTCGGAAACTCCCCCTCCCCTGTCGGTAAAGGAGACCACAAGGCTGTCCTCATCTATATGGGATGAGACATAGATCGCCGTTTCCGCATACTTATATGAATTACTAATGATGTTATTTATTACCTGGGTGGTCCTGAGCTTGTCACACATTATGATGCATTCCGATATCCCCTCCGAGATCACCAGGTCCATATGGTCGGCGTCTCTTATGATCCCGTTGAGGATGCTGCTCTCCTGCTCTGTGTTTTCCGCTTCCAGCATATTAAGATCGGTCAGCGTGGCGGCAAAAAGGTCGCTCACCATCACGTCGATCTGGTCAGCCTTAGACACGATGGAAGTAAGTCTCTCCTTCGTCTTCTCATCTTCGCTTCTGGCCTCCAGCACTTCTCCCATGGCCTTTATGGACGCCACGGGAGTCTTGATGTCGTGGGATAACTGGGCCACCAGTTCTATCTTGCTCCTCTGGGCCTCGTATTCCTTCTGCCGGGCATCGTTAAGTTCCGATCTCATGATGTCGAAGCTCTCGGTGAAAGCACCGAAGAGATTGCCCCTGTCCATCTTGAGGGGCTTCTCGAGATTTCCTCCCGCCACGTCCGAGGCGAACTCCCTCAGATCCTCGAAGGGCTTTACTATGCTGAAATATGTCCAGGCGAGGAAGGCCATGATGATGATGCTCTGGATCGCCACGGCGATGATATAAGCCGCCCTGTAGCTGAGATACGCATCACTCCTCAGGGAATCGAGATCATTCTCAATGAGAAGTCTGCCCAGGAATTCCCCGTCCCGCTCGATGTCGCGGATGGTATATCTTTCCGTGGTGGCTCTTCCGAGATCCTC
>DNAE01000089.1 GCA_003543635.1 Clostridiales bacterium
TCCGTACCGTCTGTTATGAATACAATGGCTTTACACATAAAAACCTCCCGCATGTCTTTTGTCATTAAGTATAACATCAGACAGCGGGAGATCGTATAAATAACCTGTTATGGAATTTACTCGAAAAGAGATTCGAACTGCTCCCCCGTTGTGCTTACGACAACAAGATCCGAGGGCATATGATCCACTTCCAGTACGGCACAGGGACAGTCGAGTTCATCCGTCTTTGCGCCCGTTGCCTCCTTCTCCTCGACTACGATAACAAGTGTCGAATCCTGCATTCCGAGGTCCGTGATCGTGAGTTCACCGCCCTCCCTTTCCGGGATCCCCGCGCTGACAACGATGAAGTAGGGTGAGTCAGGCTGGTCAAGGGTATCTACATAATAACCTCTGTCTTGGTTGTAGCAACCGTACTGATCCTGTCCCATTATCCTGTATTCCATATCCCCCACCGTTCCGTCGGGGCTGAGGTTTCCGGAATCATCCCTAACGGAGGTAAAGCTCGGCAGCGCGGCTTCAGTTTCATTCATTTCCGTCCGGGGCTTCCGGCACGCCGTGAAGGCCCCCGTAATAAGCGTTATTGCCATCACCACACATGCCGTCTTTCTGATAAGTCTGTTCATTTCCTTTTCTCCACCTGTTGTTATAAAGAATTCACCGTTCCGGTGAATACGGGCGTTCCCGTCTCAGTATCTACGATCATATACATAAAGGGCCTTGTAAGGTAGACTTCCTTTATCTCGGGTATCTCATCCATAACTTCGCTTATTACTCCGTTATACCGGAGTGTAACGGATGTGGCGGCAGCGGCCTCGGTCCCCTCCTCATCCACTGCAATGTGGGTCTTCTGGATGACGCTTGATACATAGAGATCGAGACTGTCGGATATACCGGACAGGTCGGCGGCACCGCTTGTAAATACATCGGTGATCCCCATATCGCCGAGGAGGCCGGTCAGAGAAACGGTGTAATCGCAGTCGAACTTGGGAATGGATGTGACGACGATATATTCATCGCTCCTGCTCTCCCAAAGGGACTGATACTCCTCAAAGGTGAAGGAAGACGCAAACTCGTTGGCACTTATATCCTCATCCTTGGGTAAGATGCCCACAAAGGCATATTCTCCACCCTCATAGGGCTTAAGGAACGCAGTGGCCGTCTCGGATTCCATATAGATGCTCTCCGTCCCGTGAAGGGTATCGACTGAGGAAAGAATGCCGGCCGCATCCGTAAAATCATCCTCATAGACTTGATCTTCCTCATAGACATCTTCCCATGTTGCATCGAAGGCTACCGCATTGATGAGGACCATGGCCGAGTCGGGATCCAGGGATTCAATGATATCCGGGATCATGCCCTTCGTATTCTCGTTTACCCACTCGTTCATCAGGGCAACGGCCTCCCCATTGAAGGGCAGACACTCCAGCTGTGCGGAAAACAGATCTTCCAGGGAAGCGGAGTAATCCGCGTTTATCTCACCTGCGACCGCATCGTTTATCCAGGCTGAATTTGCCGAGGAAAGCTCGATCTGCGAAGCCGAGTTCATGGCTTCCAGCATGGCTGACGCGTATACCGTCGCCTCTTCGTCCGTCATTCCCGGGAATAAGACATCCTGTATCTGGGAACGGGTCTGTCCCGAGGCTCCCTGTGCCACCATCTCCATGGCGAACATCAAGGATGCGGGGGATACCATGAAATTGCTGTCGTCTCCCTCTGATGCGACCTTGTTCAAAAAGGCCATGGAGAAATTGACGAAGGCATCCTCCTCATCCTCTATGTCAGCCTCCTTTACGGGGCTTCCGGCCTCCTCTGAGATCTCCTCTTCTTCCGTTACCGCATCCTCCGTCTCAGTCACCGTTTCCTGATTCGTGACAATATCATCTGTGCAGACCTCGGGTATCTCATCCGGGTCCATGCCGCATGCCGTAAGTGTCATCGTCGCCAGAAGTATCGTTGCTATCCCTTTTTTCATTTTCTTTTCTCCTTATCCGTTTACGCTGTTTACCGTTCCCATGAATACGGGAGTTCCCGTCTCAGTATCTACGATCATATAAACAAAGGGTCTGTCGAGGTATACGTTTACTGAAGGAACAGGCTCTGCACATGACGCAGCATCCTCCATTACCGCAGTTGCCGCTGCTGCCCTTGTTCCGTTCCTGTCCACCTCAATGTGAGTCTTATGGATTATCCTGGAAACAAAGATGTTGGCATCGGGGATCTGAGCCATGAGGCTGAAGTCGGCGTTATCCTCGTCAAAGGCCTCAGTCATACCGAGCTCCGAAACGATATCGTTTAAATCTACGCTGTAATCGCTCGTAAACTCGGGCATAAGGATATTCACGTCTAATGTGTCGTCAAGGCTGTTCCAGAATTCCTCGTAATCCTCTGCCGTGAAAGAGGAAGCAAATTCGTTGGCGCTGATGCTCTCATCATTGGGGAGGATACCCACAAAAGCATATTCACCCTCAGAATAACACTTCATGAATCCCCGTGCCTTATCGGTCTCGAAGTATCTGTAGAGCGTATCACTGAGCATCGTTACCTGTTCCTGCTCTCCGTCTGCATTCGTGAAGATACCGTTCTCGTTTACCTGATAATCTTCAAAGGGTGTTGCCCACTCTCCGTCAAAGGCTATGGCATTGAGGATCACCGCCACCGTATCGGGATTGAGATCATCCAGCAATTCAGGGATCATGCCGTCGGTCTTATCGCTGACCCAATCGTTGATATCATCCACTGTAACATTGTTAAACGGCGCATTTACGATCTCCGCATCGAAGTTATCCATGCAGTAATCGATGTAATCCTGATTGATATAATCAAGGATACGGTCCTCGTTGAGCCAGATGGAATTGGCGGCATGGAATTCGACTCCGTTCGAGTTGTTTATCCTGTCCATGAGATCGGCGGCAAATGTAAGTCCCTCATTTGTCCCGATCCCGGGAAAGAGCATCTCCGTTATCTGATCCTGTGTATCCCCGGAAGCTCCGGCGTTTGCGATCTCAAGGGCCATCATTATGGATGCGGGAGAGATCATATAGTTAGCATTACCCTTCTCGTTATCGGAGCAGGCGCTGAAGATATTAAAGATAAACTCCTTGTAGGCGTCGTTGACCTCATCGTCATCGTATCCGGCATCGAGCTCGATGAGCTCCTCGTATTCGATATCATCGGGATCAACGTCATTGATCCTCCTGTCTTCACTTCTATCCCTTTCACCCGAGCAGGCGGTAGCCATACACATGGATGCTATCAGAACTGTGGCGATCATCTTTCTTTTCATTTCATTTTCTCCTTTGCATTATTGCCTTTCACCAATATACACGCAGCAAGATCACAAAGGTTGCACGCCCCGGCGAAAAAAGTCGAAAAAAAGAGGATGTCTCAAAACTAAATTGAGATAGCTCCTTAGATTTGCTTCATGCTTGCCAGCAGTCGTGCC
>DNAE01000186.1 GCA_003543635.1 Clostridiales bacterium
TGACCTGCCCCTTCCAGTATCAGGTATTCCTCAACAGGCAGCGTTCCTACAGGGACCTTCCCATGAGACTTACGGAGACCTCCACGCTCTTCCGTAATGAGGATTCCGGTGAGATGCACGGCCTTATCAGAGTAAGACAGTTCACGATCTCCGAGGGCCACTACATCTTAAGACCCGATCAGTTGGAGTCCGAGTTCAAGGAGTGTCTGGATCTTGCCAAGTACTGCCTTGATACGGTGGGACTTCTCGAGGATTGTACCTTCCGTTTCTCCCAGTGGGATCCCGCAAACCCGAAGAACAAGTATGAGGGTACGAAGGAGCAGTGGGATCTTGCCCAGGAGACCATGGGAAGGATCCTTGACGATCTCGGCGTAGAGTATGAGATCGGTATCGACGAGGCAGCCTTCTACGGACCCAAGCTCGATATCCAGTATAAGAACGTATTCGGTAAGGAGGATACCCTCGTAACCATCCAGATCGACATGCTCCTTGCAAAGAGCTACGGTATGGAATACGTGGATGCGGACGGAGAGAAGAAGACTCCCTATATCATCCACAGAACGAGCCTCGGATGCTATGAGAGGACTCTTGCTTACCTTATCGAGAAGTATGCCGGATGGCTTCCCGTCTGGATGGCCTACGAGCAGGCAAGGATCATCCCCGTTTCCGATGCTCATCTGGATTATGCTTACGAAGTTAGAGATCAGCTCAAGAAGCAGGGCTTCAGAGTTGAGGTGGACGACAGATCCGAGAAGATGGGCAAGAAGATCAGAGAAGCCGCAAAGGAGAAGGTTCAGTATCTTCTCGTCGTAGGCGATCAGGAGGTTGCCGATAAGTCCGTATCCGCCAGGGGTCACTTCGAGGGCGACATGGGCACAATGAGCGTCGATGATTTCGCCGCTAAGCTCAAGGAGCTGGTTGACTCCAAGGCTAAGCCCGGGGCGTGATATGAAGGACAACTGGGATTCATTTATAAAAAACGAGGAGGAAAAGAGCTACTTTAAGCAGCTCTTTTCTTTTCTCGACAGGGAATACGGGGAACATACCTGTTATCCTCCCCGGGAGGATATCTTCGCGGCCTTCGACTTAACGCCGAAGGAAAGGGTCAAGTGCGTGATAATAGGGCAGGACCCTTACCACGACGAGGATCAGGCCCACGGTCTTGCCTTTTCCGTCAAGCCCGGGGTCAAGATACCCCCGTCCCTCATGAATATCTATAAGGAACTGGGAAACGAGTTCGGATACCCGATCCCCGACAACGGATACCTTAAGAAGTGGGCGCAGCAGGGAGTACTCATGCTGAATGCCGTGCTTACGGTAAGAGCCCACGAAGCCGCCTCCCACAAGGGAAAGGGTTGGGAAATATTCACCGATGAGGTGATAGCGGAGATCAATAAGATCGACCGCCCGGTGGTATTCATGCTCTGGGGATCCTTTGCCATCTCGAAGAAAAAGATGCTCGATAACCCGAAGCATCTGATACTTGAAGCCGCCCATCCGTCGCCCCTTTCCGCCTACCGGGGTTTTTTCGGTTGCGATCACTTCAAGAAGTGTAACGGGTTTTTGAAAAGCAACGGTATCGAGGAGATAGACTGGCAGATCGACGATATTCAGCCCAGGCTCTTCTGATCCTTTTTAAGCTTCCTGTAAACGGTGAAATACATGGTGAAAAAGCTCGCCGAGCCTCCCACTATATTGGAGACGGGTTCTGCCCAGAATACGCCGCTCACAGGATCTTTCAGGAAGAGGGGCAGCAGGAGGGTCAGAGGGATCACCAGCAATACCTTTCTGAAAAGGGAGAAGCATATTGCCTGGGGTGCTTTGCCCAATGCCATAAAGGTGGACTGTCCTGAGAACTGCAGGGACATGAAGACATAGGCCATAAAGAATATGTGAAGATAACCGACGGCCGTGGCATTGGTCGTCGCGTCGGAACTGAACATGGAGATGAAAAACCCCGGGAACAGCAGTATCAGAAGCCAGGCGACCGCCGTATAAGCGAATCCGAACAGGGCGCAGGACCTTATACCCGAAAGGACACGGTCGTATTTCTTCGCTCCGTAGTTGTATCCCAGAACGGGCTGGGCTCCCGAGGTGATGCCCGTGACCGCCACGCTCATGATGGATCTTACCGAGGTGACGATGGTCATTATGGTTATATAAAGGTTTCCGTAAAGATCGCCACCCAGGTGCCTTAAGGTCTTATTGCAGACGATAACTGTGGCGCTGTTGGTGATCTCCATTATGAAACCGGTGAATCCCATGGTTATTATCTTGAAGATAATGGTCCCGTCAGGCTTCATGTCTTCGGAGGAAAGAGAGATCGCGGCCCTGTTTCCCGTGAGGAAGTAAAGGACCAGGACGAAGGGGATGGTCTGGGAGATCAATGTGGCCACGGCGGCCCCCTTGATGCCCATGCCGAACTTAAAGATGAAAAGGGGATCCAGGAGCATATTGATGACGGCTCCGGATAATATTACCGCCATGGACCTTTTGGGGAATCCCTGGGCGGTTATGTAGAAGTTAAGACCCGTGGATATCACCAGGAAAGCGGTACCCGCCAGGTAGATCCTCAGGTAGTCGGAGGCGTAGACATAGGAATCCTCATCGGCGCCGAGGGCGAACAGGAGGGGTCTCATGAAGACATATCCAAGTAGCGTTAAAAGGATGGAGCCGATGATTAAAAGGAAAGCGGAGTTTCCCATGATCCTTCCGGCTTTCTTATCGTTGCCCTGCCCCCTTGCTATGGAGAAGTAGGGGGCGCCGCCCTGACCGAACAGCAGGGTGAAGGCACTTATGATCGATACCACGGGAAGGGTGAGACCCAGACCCGTCAAGGGAACGATGCCTTCCCCCGGGAGATGACCGATATATACTCGATCCACGATGTTATAGAGTATCTGGGCAAAGGAAGACACCGACAGGGGAATCGCCTGCTTTAAGATCAGTCCCGCCACGGAACCCTTGGAGAAGTCGTTTGCTCTTTTATCCATACGGGAATCAGCATAGTACAATCTCGTTACAAAAGCAAAATAATAAATGATCGTTGATGTGACGTAAATTATTATCAAAAAATTTTAAATTTGGTAATAAACTTCGACATTTCCCTTTTTGTATGTGTTAGAATCCAATCATGAGGGTGAAAGAAGATAGGAAATGGTTTGACACGGCGGCTGACTTGCTTCAGAGCGGTAAAAGGTTGCAGAGAGTTGCGCTTCTCTGCCTTATTTCGATTGTCATCAATCTTCTCGGATCCTTTATCACGGCAAAGACGGGGGTACCCTTATATCTCGATTCCGTGGGAACCGTGTTTGCCGCAGCCGTCAGCGGTACCCTTCCGGGCATTGCGGTGGGAATAACCACCAACATCCTTAAAGTCTTCTTCGATAATGATCTCACATCCATATACTACGGAGCCATAAACGTAATGCTCGCCCTCTGTGCATCCCTTTGCGAGCACCGCGGTTGTTTCAAAAAAATAAGCGGCGCCTTCCTTATGGTGGGCCTGTTCGCCCTCATAGGCGGAGGCTTGGGCGGCATCCTCACATGGTTCCTGTTCGGCTTCGCCACGGAGGGTATATCCGCCGATTTTGCCAGTGCGATAGCATTGAAGACCCACTGGGATCCCTTTATATCGGAGATATCGGCGGATCTTCTCCTTGATATATTCGACAAGGGCGTGACCGTTGCCATAGTATTTGCCGTTATCTGGTTCCTGCCCAAGGCCTTTGTCGAGAAATTCAGATACGACGGATGGCAGCAAAAGCCTATCACCGAGGATCTTCGTCAAGCCATGAGCAAGGGGGGCGTCCGTAAGATATCCCTCCGTCTCAAGATAATGCTCTATATTACGGTGGCATCGATACTCCTGTCCGTGGTGGCGGTTACCATAGGATTCGTGCTCTTCAGGAGATCCACCATCGAGGACCATAAGATGCTGGGTGAATCGGTGGCAACACT
>DNAE01000084.1 GCA_003543635.1 Clostridiales bacterium
CCCGGGGTCATGGAATACCTGGAAAGAGCATCCTCCCTGGGGCTGAAACTTGCCTTTGCCACCGCCCTTGCCAAGGAGCATGCATATAACGCCCTCAGCAATAACGGGATCCTTAACATGTTCGAATGCGGAAAGACCTTGGAGGACGTGGGGAAAAAGACCGACAAGAGGGATCCTTTCATCTACCTTTCCATAACGCAAAGACTTAATATCCCGCCCCGAAGGACCATCGTCTACGAGGATGTTCCCGCGGCGCTGGAGGGAGCCCGCAAGGGCGGTTTCATCACCTGCTGCGTCTACGACAGCATCGGTTCCGGGGACCTTAGGACCTGGGAGGACATGAAGAGTTCTTCCCACCATTCCGTGAAAAGCTGGCAGATTTAATATAATTTATTTTATTTGTTCACTTTTTTGCAAAATTCGCATAGGATAATATTCTTATGGAATATGATAAGGATTATGTCTTTTTTAAGAGCAGGACTTCTTTCCTTCTGGCAGTAAGCATACTGTCCATATTATTCGTGGGCGCTCTGGTGCTCCAGAGTTTTGTTTATACAGCCTATGAGAAGATGATAGTCTCCATGGTCCTGGTGATAATCGCCTTCGTGATGAACCTTACCCTGGGAGTTCCGGGATTTGCCGTGTCCGTCGTTCTTACGGCCCTCCAGCTCTTCCTTTATATCTACAGGTATTTTTCCGGACCCGTTAAGGACCCCAATTACAGCTACATGATAGAGCTGTCCCTGATGTCCATCGCCCTGATCCTCATGTTCCAGCTGTTCGTGAGAAGGGTCTACATCAGGATCTCGGATCTTAAAGACCGGGCCATGAGCGAATACAACAGAAGGATAACGAGCGAGACCCGCGCCCAGATAGAGAGCGCAGCCCAGAGGACCAGCCTCATCGTAAGGCACGATGAACAGGCCGTGGAAGCAGTGGAAGCCTCGAGGACGAATACCATTGACACACTGACCACCCTGCCCGGCAGGGATATGATCTTAGACCACATCGATAAGCTCATCGACGACAGGATAAAGAAGACCCAGGATTCCGTGGACATGAGGGCCTCCGAGCACCCGATCTACGTTATCTATTTTTCCGTTATCGACCCCGTAAGATTCTCCTCCAATCTCGGTCACCGCACCGTGGACCTCTTCATCCAGTGCATGGCCCACAGGATGAGGGAAGCGGCGGATTCCAAGGACATGGTGGGAAGGATATCGGGAAACGAATTTGCCGTGGTCACCTCCAGGGACATATCGGAGAAGGATCTCTTCGCCTATATCGATCTGCTGCGTAATTCCCTTTCCGAGAACGAGAATTCCCATGTCTATTCCGGCTATTCCCAGTACCCCAGGGACGCAAGATATCCCGGAGATCTTCTCAGCAGTGCCGAGACCGCCATGAGGAGTGCCATCGCTTCCATGACCTATATCGAGAGCTACACGAGCATATCCCCGTCAAACGATTCCTTCTTGAAGAAGATGGACCCCACGGAGAGGCACAAGATATTCGACGATATCTTCGATCACAATGAACTGCATCTCGTATATCAGCCCTGTATGGATAGGGATCACAAAGTGGTGGGATTCGAGTCCTTCGTAAGATGGGAAAGCCCCGTTTACGGTTCAGTGGATACCAGGGATTTCCTCAAATATGCGGAAAAGACGGGACACATCTTCCGGGTGGGCACGTTTGTCGTGAAGAAGGCCCTGGAGGAACTTAAGAGGATAAACAAGATCTACCCTGACATCCACATGACCTTAAACTTCTCGGCAACGCAGCTCAAGAACGAGAAGAACACCCGGGAAGTCATCGACCTGATCAAGGATTCGGGATGCATCACATCCAACATAATCATGGATATACCCGAGGAAAGCCTCATGAGGGGTCTTCATAACGTCAGATCCGTCCTGGAGGAACTTACCGATATGGGAGTGACCCTGGCCCTGGATAACTTCGGAAGAGCCTACTCCTCCCTCAATAATATCCCGCTTATGCCGGTCTCTCTGGTGAAGTTGGACGGAGGGTTCACGTCGGATCTCGATTCCAATGCCACCTCTAAGCTTCTCACATCCTCCATAATCAGCCTTCTTAATGAGATCGATATCTCAGTCGATGCCACCGGCGTTGAAACGAAGGAACAATTCGAAGCACTGGCTTCCCTGGGTTGCAAATACTTCCAGGGCAAGTACCTCTGCGATCCCATTCCCGAGGAACGCATGGGTGCCTGGGTAGCGGACAATATGATCAAATGAGTTCCGCAAGTTCCCTGGCAAGACCTGCCACGGGCAGTCCCACCACATTAAAATAATCACCGTTGATCTTCCTGACCAGAAGGGCTCCTCCCCCCTGGATGCCGTATGCCCCCGCTTTATCGTAGGGTTCCTTCGAATCGACATATCTCCCGATGAGATCCTCCATGAACCCGTCCCGGGGCATGAACTCCACAAGTGTCTCCTCGGAAAAGCACCTCATTTCTTCACCCTTAAGGATGCAGACCCCCGTGATCACGCTGTGAGTCCTGCCCGCAAGAGACGAGAGCATCTCATATGCCTCCTCCCGGTCCTTCGGCTTACCCAGGATCTTGTCCTCCGTCACCACCGAAGTATCGGCGCCGATGACGATGTCTCCCTCTTCCGCCACGATCGCCTCCGCCTTCTTTGTCGCAAGGAATATAGCGGTCTGCTCCGGGGTCATCCCCGCACACTTCTTCTCAATTTCCCTCTCGTCCACAGGGGCACTTCTCACGATGAAGTCCTCCGTGATGAGTTTCATAAGCTCCCGCCTTCTGGGGGATGCACTGGCTAGTATGATCGACATTGCCTTGATCTCCGAACAAGATATTTTCCCGATATGATAACACGAAAAAGTCCCGTCGGTCAGCCCGGCGGGACTCATTTATCCTATTCCCGTATATTATCCGTTATTCAGAACGTCACCCAGGGACTCGGTTACCGATCTCGTCTCGGTGTCGGGCATCACATCGCCCATGGTGTTGTTGAACTTAACGTCAGGGTTGTTCATGAAAAGAGCATAGACTTCCTTGGGGTTGTCCTTCTTCGTGATCCTGTAATAGGTATCCACGAACTTGCCCAGAGACTTGCTCATCATCCACTTGGGCATGGGCTTAACGTCCTTCTCTATGCCGCCGGCCTTCTTAACGTCTTCAAAAAACTCATCCGTGGATTTGTGCTCACCGCTCAGGATGTAGCAGCCTCCCACCTGTCCGTTCTCGGAAAGGGCAAGGAGTCCGTCTGCAACATCCCTGACGTCCACGAAGGCATGTCCGCCCTTAACCGTGGAAACGCCCTTCTCGATGTAGTGCTTCAAGATCACCTTCATATCTGAGTTCTCGTCGTAACCGGGACCGATTATGAAAGTGGGAAGGAGGATGACGGCGTTGAACTTATTAAGGGATACCTTCTCGATGATATAAGCACCCGCCTCAGCCTTTGTCTTTGCATATTCACCTTCCACCTTGGTGCGGTCAAAATGAAGGACGGAATTCTCGAGACTTGATTTGGGATTTAAAGCATATGCGGAACCGAGCCATACCATCCTGCCGATCTTGTTCTTGATGGAAAGATCCACCACATGCTGGGTGCCGGCCACATTGACCCTCCTCATATTGAGGTTGGTCTTGTCGGAAGCGGATACGATCTCTTCCATGTGGATCAATACGGAATGTCTGGGATCCTCCACCTTGAAGAAATCCTTCATGGAATCCTTATCGAATACCTCGCCTTCGAAGATCTCGATATTATCAAAGCCCTCAAAGGGGGAGCGGTCGGCTCCCGACTGAATAAGGATCCTGACCTTGCTGCCGTTATCGGCGAGCATCTTGGTTACAAGTCTTCCTACCGGGCTCGTAGCACCCGTGATCAAGTATTGTTCATACATAGTAAAGCCCTCGCTTTATGGATACATAACAACTCATTATTATTTTATTATGATTCCCATCAAATTGCTTTTCGTCATTTGTAAAGAAAATGTGAATGTTTTTTAGACAAGAGGTGTTGACTTTTGGGTGTTTCAAGATTATCCTTACAGTGTTTTATAGCAGAAAGGCTGTGACGAAGACGGTCTGATGATCAAAACTCCCAGAGAGTCGGGATTAGCTGGAAACCCGATAGCAGAGGTCATCAAGGGATCTATCACTTCCGAGCCGGTACACCGAAAGCTCACGCAAGTAGACTGTACCCGAGGGTCGCCGCGTTAAGGCAAGGGGTTTGTCAGAATCCAAAAGTGGTATTCCGTCAGGAATGCAAATTGAGTGGTACCGCGGATATTTCCGTCTCAAGCAAGATGCTTGGGGCGTTTTTTATTTCCGGGAAACGAGACGCTTTCGGATCTGAAAAAAAGAAAAGGAGAATAAATATGGCAGACCTTAAAGACAACACAAACATGGATTCTAAGATCGCTGAGGTAGCAGGACGTGTAAAGGGTATACGTCTCGACTTGAACCTCACCACAGAGCAGATGGCTCAAAGGATCGGCATTCCCGAAGAGGAATATATTAAGTATGAGAGCGGTCAGTCCGATTTCAACTTCACGTTCGTTTATAAGATGGCCAATGTGGCCGGCATCGATATCGCCGACCTTATGGAAGGTTCTTCCCCTTCCCTTTCCACATACGCCGTCACCAGAAATGGCGAGGGCCGTCCCATCGCAAGGCACGAAGGATATAAATACCTGAGACTCGGCTCCAGATTCAAGTCAAAACTTGCCGAGCCCTTCCACGTAACGATCCCCTATTCCGAGGAAGCACTCAATCCCCCCTACGAGCTCGTTACCCATTCCGGACAGGAGATGAATATCGTGATCAAGGGTACCCTCAAGGTCATGATCGGCGATTCCGTCGAGATATTGAATCCCGGCGACTCCATCTTCTTCGATTCCTCCACGCCCCACGGTGAGTTTGCCGTCGGTGGTGAGGACTGCGAATTCTATGCCATCATCTTGAATCCCGAGGCCTGGTCCAAGGGAGATACATACCGCTCCACCTTCAAGACGGAGCTCAAGGCTGACAACGTTACGAACGTGGATCTTGCAAACCTCAAGGATCCCGTATATGCCAAGTATGTTAAGACCGAGCTTAATGATCAGGGCATCCTCTCCAAGATAGAATTCGTTGAAGACGAGGTCAAGAAGTTCAACTTCGCTTTCGATTGCGTTGATGCTATCGCAGCTAAGGATCCCGACAAGACGGCTATGATGTGGGTCGACAAGGACTGTGTTACTGACCACAGATATACTTTCGCGGAGATGAAGAAGTATTCCAACATGACCGCGAACTACTTCAGATCCCTCGGGATCAAGAAGGGCGATAAGGTAATGCTCGTTCTTAAGAGGCACTACCAGTTCTGGTTCTCCATACTCGCCCTCCACAAGATCGGTGCCATTGCCATCCCCGCCACCAACCTTCTTCGTGAGCATGACTTTGATTACCGCTTTAAGGCTGCCGGCTGTAAGGGTATCATCTGTACCGCTGACGGTGATACGGCGGATGAGGCTTATAAAGCAGCTCAGAGCTGCGAGACAATGGACACCTTCGTTATGGTAAACGGCTGCCGCGAGGGTTGGAGAGACTTTAATAAGGAGTTCGAGGCCTTCTCCGATGTATTCGAGAGACCCGAGGATGCTGCCTGCGGAGACGATCCCATGGTAATGTTCTTCTCCTCCGGTACTACGGGTTACCCCAAGATGGTACTTCATTCCTACAGATATGCACTCGGCCACTTCACTACAGCCAAGTATTGGCACAATGTGGATCCCAACGGTCTTCACTTCACCATCTCCGATACGGGCTGGGGTAAGGCTCTCTGGGGTAAGCTTTACGGACAGTGGCTCTGTGAGGCTCCTACATTCACATTCGACTTTGACAGGTTCCATGCGAATGAGATCTTGCCCATGTTCGCCAAGTACAATATCACGACATTCTGTGCTCCGCCCACGATGTTCCGTTTCTTCGTTAAGGAAGATCTGTCCAAATATGACCTCTCTTCCCTTAAATACGCTACTGTTGCCGGCGAGGCGTTGAACCCCGAGGTATTCAACCAGTTCATGAAAGCAACCGGTATCCGTCTCATGGAAGGCTTCGGCCAGACCGAGACGACACTTGCCATCGCAAACCTCGTGGGTTCTTCCATCAAGCTGGGATCCATGGGTAAGCCCAATCCCCTTTACGATGTGCACATACTCGACGAGAACGGCAAGGATTGCAAGCCCGGCGAGACCGGTGAGATCTGCATCAAGACCACCGAAGGCAAACCTAACGGCCTCTTCCTCGGCTACTATAAAGATGAGGAAAAAACAAAAGAATCCTGGCATGACGGCTACTACCACACCGGTGATACAGCATGGCGCGATGAGGACGGATACATCTGGTATGTTGGACGTATCGACGACGTCATCAAGTCCTCCGGATACCGTATCGGACCCTTCGAGATCGAGAGCGTCATCATGGAACTTCCCTATGTTCTCGAGTGTGCCGTTACCGGCGCACCCGATCCCCAGGGTGTCAGAGGTATCGTTGTCAAGGCGACCATCGTCCTCGTTCCCGGCAAGGCAGAGCCCACCGAGGAACTCAAGAAGGATGTCCAGAACTACGTTAAATGGAAGACGGCCCCCTATAAGTACCCCCGTATCGTCGAGTTCGTAACCGAACTTCCCAAGACGATCAGCGGTAAGATCAGAAGGACCGAGATCAGACAGAACGACAATAAGTGACGTTGACCCTGTTAACG
>DNAE01000133.1 GCA_003543635.1 Clostridiales bacterium
CCATATCCAGCTGATAGAACTCACCGGGGCACCTGTCTCCCCTGGCGTCCTCGTCCCTGAAGCAGGGTGCGATCTGGAAATACCTGTCGATACCGGAGACCATCAGGAGCTGCTTGAACTGCTGGGGTGCCTGGGGAAGAGCATAGAACTTACCCGGATGCTTACGGGCGGGAACAAGGTAGTCCCTGGCACCCTCGGGGGAGGACACCGTAAGGATGGGGGTGGTGATCTCCATGAAATCATGCTCGATCATGGCACTCCTCAAAGCGGCGATAACGTTGCTCCTGAGGATAAGGTTCTTCTTGACTTCGGGGTTACGGATATCGAGATATCTGTACTTAAGTCTCGTGGTCTCATCCGCCTCCCTGCTCCTGTTGATCTCGAAGGGAAGCTCGTTATAGCGGCATCTGCCGAGGACTGTGATCTTATCGGGAACGACTTCGATATCACCCGTCTCGAGCTTGGGGTTCTTGGAACTCCTCTCCCTTACCGTTCCTTCAACGCAGATGGTGGATTCCTTGGTGATGGCCTTGACCTGCTTCATCATCTCGGCATTCTCGATGACGATCTGGGTCGTGCCGTAGAAGTCACGGATGACTACGAATCCCAGTTCCGCACCGACCTCACGGAAATTCTCGAGCCAGCCGGAAAGCTGAACCTTCTTACCGGCATCCGTGATCCTTAATGCTCCGCATGTATGTGTACGTGATTGCATATGTTACCTCCAGCAATTGCTTACTTTATTCTCGTTATTTCCCTGCGAGGAAATCAGTAAGATCCTCGAACTTTACAGGGGTCTCCGTTCCGTCTTCCATACACTTTACCTTGACTTCGCCGGAAGACAGTTCGTCGTCGCCGATAACGGCCATATAGGGGATGCCGCTCTTCCCTGCGTACTTCATTTGGGCTCTGAAGGATCTTCCCATGAGATCCTGCTCGCATCCTATGCCCGCGAGCCTCAGCTCGTAGCACTTCCGGGTAACGAACCTCTTGGCCTCGTCGCTCATTCCCGCAAGGTAGATCTTAACGTAATCGGGCTTATCGAAGTCCACGCCCTGGGCCTCGATCTCCATGAGGAACCTCTCCACTCCCATGGCAAAACCGATACCGGGGGCATCGGCGCCGCCCAGGCTCTCCACCAGGCCGTTATATCTTCCGCCGCCGCAGATGGTACCCTGGGTACCCACGTTCTCGGAAACGAATTCGAAGACCGTCTTTGTATAGTAATCAAGTCCCCTGACGATATTGGGGTCCACCTTATACTCGATGCCGAGGGATGAAAGTCCCTCCTTTACGCTCTCGAAGTGAGCCCTGCAGTCCTCGCAGAGGTGGTCCATGAGCCTGGGAGCGTTCTTGACCACGTCCTTCTCACCGTCGATCTTACAGTCGATCATGCGGAGGGGGTTCTTCTCGAACCTGTTCTGACAGTCCTCGCACATGGTGGAAACATGGGGTCTGAAGTGCTCCTTCAGCAGTTCGTTATAAGCGCCTCTGCAGTTGGGGCATCCGATGGAATTGATCCTGAGGGAGATCTTCTTGAGGCCGGCCCTCTTGAAGAAAACATTGATAATGCTGATGACCTCCACATCCATCTCGGGAAGGTCGGAACCGAAGGCCTCGAGTCCCAGCTGATGGAACTCCCTGAACCTGCCCTTGGCCATCTTCTCATATCTGAAGGCGGTGATGTCGTAGTAGAGCCTTACGGGGCCGGGAAGGCTTCCCATGCCGTTCTCGATGTAGCTCCTGCATACACCTGCGGTTCCCTCTGGTCTCAGGGTAATGCTCCTGCCACCCTTATCCTCGAAGGTATACATCTCCTTCTGCACAACGTCGGTGGTATCGCCCACGCCCCTCTGGAAAAGGTTTGTATCCTCGAAGGTGGGGATGGATATCTCTTCATAACCGTACATATGGCAAACATCGGAAAAGAGTCTTCTGGCCTTGTGCCAGCGGTACATCTCTGCGGGGAGTATGTCTCTTGTTCCTTTGGGTGCTTGAAATCTCATACACGGTTCTCCTTAAATTATAATTATACGAACGTGTATTATATCACATCAGAGCTCGTTATGATACAAGAGCATGGCAAGTACCGCAGGACCCGCCGTCTCGGTACGGAGGATACGATTGCCGAGGGTGACCGGAACTGCTCCGAGATCCCTTGCCAGATCCGCTTCCTCCTGGGAATATCCCCCCTCGGGGCCTATAAATACCGATATGGAAGAAGGCTTTTTCCCCTCCAGGACTTCCCTTAAGGTCTTACCCTTCTCCTCCTCCCAGGGGAAGAGCACCAGGTCGTCTTCTCCCGCCGCTTTGAGGGCAGAGGCAAGATCTGCGGGCTCCCCGATAAGAGGGATCAGTCCCCTTCCCGACTGTCTTGCCGCCTCCAGGGCGATCTTCTGCCATCTGGCTATCTTCTTGGCATCATAGGGAGGCCTTGCTACACAACGCTCCGAGGACACGGGAACGATCCTTGAAACTCCCAGCTCCACGGATTTTTGGATGGTAAGGTCCATCCTCTCCCCCTTGGAGACGGATTGATAAAGTGTGATGCGGCAGGGGGATTCGCTTACGCAAGGCCTTCTTTCCAGTACCTTTACCGTTACCGCATCCGTGTCCACCGCATTGATGGCGGACAGGCACTCGGATCCATCCTTATCCACTATGACGATCTCCTCTCCCAGGCGCATCCTGAGCACGTTCCTGAGGTAGTGGGAATTCTCCTCATCAAGCACGAAAAGATCATTCTCCGATAGTACATTTTGTATAAATAGACGGGTCATATTTTTCTCCTTTATAAAATTTATTTTACCATAAAGTGTGTTAGCATTAATGTACAGCTATTAATAAAGGAGGCTAATCTATGCAATACGAGATCAAAGGAACACCGTTCCCCGTTGCGATCTGCACATTGAGTAACGGCGAATCCCTCATAACGGAGCGCGGCTCCATGAGCTGGATGAGCGACGCAATGGAAATGAAGACCGTCGGAGGTTCCGTCGGAAAGGCCCTCGGAAGAATGTTCTCCGGTGAGTCATTGTTCCAGAACAAATACACAGCCCACAAGGACGGCGCTTTCATCGCCTTCGCATCTTCCTTCCCCGGTGAGATCAAGGCCCTGGACATCAGACCCGGCTCCGACATCATCGTTCAGAAGTCGGGATTCCTGGCATCCGAAGAGGGTGTCGAGCTTTCCATCGCTTACAAGAAGAAGCTGGGCGCTTCCTTCTTCGGCGGTGAGGGTTTCATCATGCAGAAGCTCTCCGGTAACGGTACGGCATTCGTCGAGCTCGACGGTTCCGTTTGCACCTACGAGCTTGCTCCCGGCGAGACCATGTACCTGGATACCGGTTACCTTGCCATGATGGATTCCACGGTCACCATGGATATCGAGATGGTAAAGGGTGCCAAGAACATCCTCCTCGGCGGCGAGGGACTGTTCAACACAAAAGTCACCGGTCCCGGCCGTGTCTGGATCCAGACAATGCCCATCCCGACCCTTGCCCAGACCATCATTCCTTACATCCCCTCCAAGGGCTGACAGGATCAAACAAAAGAAGACAGAAGGACTGCACATCCCGTGCAGTCCTTTTGGTTTTGCCGGGCATCGTTATTACAAACGCTTTGGTATACGGGTCACCGGACAGTTCCTTTAATTCCACG
>DNAE01000115.1 GCA_003543635.1 Clostridiales bacterium
CAGAATCCGAGATCTCCCGTGTTGAGAATGTATTAAGCATTCCGCAGGAGTTTTTAAGATATCCTCTTGATGAAGAGGAGAGACCTCGTATTGACTATGATGACGATACGGATACGGTTCTTGTAATCGTTGACATTCCGTATTCGAGAAGAGAGAACGATATCGTTAAGTATGAAACTACTCCTCTCGGTATCATCCTTACGGATAAGAATATAGTGACGGTCTCTTTAAGACAGACCTCGATTCTCGATCACTTTATCGAGGGAAGGATCAAGGATCTGTATATTCCTTACAGAACAAGATTTACGATTCAGATCCTTTATGCCGTTGCCAGGGAATACTTGAGATTACTGCGTTTTATCGATAAGACTTTGGAGGTCGCCGAGTTGGAGCTTGCGAAGGCGGTATCCAATCAGGATCTTTATAAACTCCTCGAGTTAAGCAAATCCCTCGTTTACTTCGCCTCCTCATTGAAATCTAATGAGGCGGTGCTCGAGAAGCTCATGCGAGGAAGGACCATCAAGCTCTACGACGAGGATGAGGACCTCCTTGAGGATGTCGTCATCGAGTATAAGCAGGCCCACGAGATGGCTGATATCTACGCCAACATCGTAAACAGCACCACCGACGCCTACGCTTCCATCATCAACAATAACGTTAACGACATAATGAAGATCCTGGCCGCAGCGACCATCTGTCTTACCATGCCGGATCTTATAGGCTGTTTCTTCGGTCAGAACTGTCCGATGCCCTGGGATGCGGAATTTGCCGCCAATCCCATACCGTTCTTCGCTTTGTTGTTCGGATGTATCGCCAGCGTTGTGATAAGTGCCGTCATACTTAAGAAGAAGAATATGTTATGAGTAAAGGTCTCGTAAATACTTATAAGGGAAAGAAGAAGACAAAAGGTCCCAACTTCATCGTAAGAAGTGCTCTTTATCTGAGCCTTCTTGCCGCTTTGTTGATCTTTTTTATCATCATGACGGTAATAAGTTCCAATAACCTCATGAATATCGAGAAGACGGAGATATCGAACGTCCCTTCCAATATCCTGCCTTCCTATTCCACCTGTTCCTTTGAGTCCTTTGACGAGCAGACCACCTTATCCGGATGGTTCTTCAAATGCGAGGATCCCATTACCACCATCATCGTCGTTCATAATTCGGGGGATAACAGACTTCAGTTCGGCGTTAATATGGTCGATATGATAGAGAACTGGCTTGAGAACGACTATAATGTCTTCCTCTTCGACCTGCGTAACAGCGGCGAGTCCGAGGGTGAGATATGCGCTTACGGTTATCTCGAGTGGCAGGACGTCATCGGTGCCATAAGCCAGGTGAGGAGCATCTCGGTCACGACGGATGTGGTACTTTACGGTATCGGAACGGGTTGTACCTCCTGTGTCCTGGCATATGATAAACTCCCGGATCCCGATCTTAACGAGACGGAGCAGAGCAATATCCCCGAGGAATACCAGAAGCTCGGCTTCGATAAGTCCTATGTTAAGGGAATGATCTTTGATTCCCCCGCCAAGAATTCCGACGACTACATCAAGCCCGTGGTCCGTCAGAGCGAGTTCTTGGGATTGATCACACAGAATTTCGTTCCCTATGCCATAAGGCTTTCCTCCGGTGAATCGGAGTCGATCAATCTCATCGCCGAGATATCAAGACTTCCTGTACCCGTTTGCATTATCTACGGCGGTCATGATACATTCATCGGAGCCGATAAGATAGCGAGCGTGGTGGAGGAGAGGAACAGGCTCAATTCCGGGATAACCTCATCCCTGATGGTTCCCGGTGCCGGATACCTGGAATCCTTCAGGATCGGTAAAGACCAATATATGGACACAGTAATGGACTTTCTTTTGTCCTACTTTATTAAGGATTGATAATGGGAAAAGACGTATTGATATTAGGTATAGAATCCTCTTGTGATGAGACTGCCTGTTCCGTGGTAAAAAACGGCAGGGAGATCTTAAGTGATGTCATCGCATCCCAGGCCGACTTCCACGAGCAGTACGGCGGAGTTGTCCCCGAACTTGCTTCCAGAATGCATGTGGATGCCATATATCCTTGCATAGAGAAGGCACTTAAGGACGCGGGCCTGACCCTTTCCGATGTGGATGCCGTGGCAGTAACCTATGGTCCGGGACTCGTGGGAGCTCTTCTCGTGGGGCTTTCTGCAGCAAAGGGATTATGTGCCGTGTCAGGTAAACCCCTTGTGGGTGTTAACCATCTCCACGGCCATATATGCGCCAATTATCTTGCTTTTCCCGAATTGGAACCTCCGTTCCTTTGCCTTTGCGTAAGCGGCGGAAACACCCAGATAGTATACGTTAAGGATTACTGTGATCTCGAAGTGCTCGGAAAGACCAGGGACGATGCCGCCGGTGAAGCCATCGATAAGATCTCCAGGGTCGTGGGCCTCGGATACCCGGGCGGTCCCAAGATGGATAAGGCAGGGCAGGGGGGAGACACCTCAAGATATCAGTTCTCCAGGACCCACATGGGCGATACCCTTGATTTCTCCTTCAGCGGCATCAAGACATCCGCTCTCAACATGATCAACAGCCTTCAGCAAAAGGGCGAAAATATCGATCTTAAGGACTTTGCGGCATCCTATCAGCAGCATATCGCCGATGTCCTGTTGGATAACACCATAAAGGCATATAAGAAGACAGGCATTAATACCATCTGCCTTGCGGGAGGAGTCTCCGCGAATTCCTTCCTCCGCAGGAATTTTGATAATGCCAAGGACAGATATAAGCTTAATATCTGTTATCCGCCCCTGAGACTTTGTACCGATAATGCGGCAATGATCGCATCCGCGGGCTTTTTCGAATATAATAACGGCAGGAGGGACGGTCTTGATCTCAACGCCGTACCTTCACTTCGTATTGGAGGATAAGATGCCCGTAAAAAAAGGAATACATACCATAGCTGAGAATAGAAAGGCTTTCCACGACTATTTCATAGTGGAGAAGTTCGAATGCGGCGTTGTCTTATCCGGTACAGAAGTCAAGAGCATACGTAACGGAAAGATAAACCTCAAGGACAGTTATGTGAGCATCAAGGAAGGAGAGATGTGGCTCATCGGAGTCCATATCAGCCCCTACGAGATGGGTAACAGATATAATCTGGATCCCATGAGGTCCCGTAAGCTCCTTATGCATAAAAAGGAGATCATAAGGCTCTTTTCCACCATCAAGCAGGACGGTCTCACCATCGTTCCCACAAAATGCTACTTCAAGGACGGTAAAGTTAAGTTCGAGATCGGACTTGCCAGAGGTAAGAAAAACTACGACAAGAGGGACGTTGAGGCCAAGAAACAGGCCAACCGTGACATAGAACGGGCGATGAAATATAATTGACCTATGGGAAGAGCAAAGAACTCAAGTGAATTTTCCATATTCTATCTGATAGCATCGATCCTCACCTGGATTTTGACAGTGGGATGGATGCTCCTGATATTTTACCTTTCATCGGAAAACGGATCCGATTCCACCATGAGAAGTTCCGAATTTGTAGTTTATATTAATCAGAACTTCGGTATTGAGATCACGGAAATGATCGTGAGAAAGTCGACCCATATAATCGAGTTCACGGTTTTGACTTTGTTAACGTTCCTGTCCATCAGATTCACAAATATGATCTCACCCCATACGGCTTATTCGGAAAGTCCCGTTAAGATGATCAAATCAGATAATGAACTCTATATAGCTCTGACATTATGGTTTACTGTTTTGTTCTCGGTGCTCGATGAATACCATCAGTTATTCGTGACCGGACGCAGCGGATCGATACTCGATGTTTGTATCGATCTCATAGGGATCGTCGTTATGCTCCTGATCATACGACTTGTTTTCACACTTTATCTTATAAAGCTGGGAAAGAGTGAAGTGCGTTACGATTAATGTTTTATATTGATACCTAATTCGGTATAATTACAATTTTGGTGAATTAAGAGGACCTGAAAAAGCCTGTAACGTGGGAATCTTCATTTTAACAGCTTATTAAATGATCAATAAAACACCGCAGACGGATCTGCGGTGTCTTTATTGATCTTATTATTATATTGATCACTCTGATCAGATTTTATCCAATGCCTGCTTGATATCTTCGATGAGATCATCGGCATCTTCGATCCCGACGGAGAATCTTATGAGATCCGGAGCGATCCCTGCTTCGAGCAACTGCTCATCCGTAAGCTGTCTGTGTGTGTGGCTTGCGGGATGCAATACGCAGCTCTTGGCATCTGCAACATGTGTTACGATGGAAATGAGCTTTAAGCTGTCCATGAACTTAACGGATGCATCACGGCCGCCCTTGATACCGAAGCACATTACGCCACAGGTTCCGTTGGGCAGATACTTTTGTGCCAGATCATAACATTTGTTCGTTTTTAATCCGGGATAGTTGACCCAGGCAATACGGTCATCGTTCTCAAGGAACTGTGCTATCTTAAGAGCATTTGCACAATGCTGTCTCATCCTGACATGGAGTGATTCCAGACCTAACTGCAGATAATAAGCATTCTGGGGCGACTGGATGGATCCCAGGTCTCTCATGAGCTGAGCCGTTGCCTTTGTAATATAAGC
>DNAE01000028.1:0-11854 GCA_003543635.1 Clostridiales bacterium
AACCTGGACGTGCGCCATAACCTTCACATCATGAAGACCTTTAAGGAGCTCAGCATATCCGAAGGCAGATCCTTCGTTATCGTGCTCCACGACGTTAATACCGCGGCGGAATTTGCGGACCGTTTCCTTCTCATGAAGCAGGGAAAGACGGTAAGATCCTGTTCCGAGATGGATAAGGAGATCCTGTCCGATGTGTTCGATGCGGAATTCTCAGAGGGTATTACTTCGTCGGGACGGAGGGTGTTTTTCGCGGAAGGATGACCTTGTACCAAACGATCACTGCGGCGATGGCCGTCAGGGATACTATGGTAACGAATATGCTTCCCTCGGGACCGAAGTCACCTCCCGTGATGTAAGCTTCTCCCCGGGCGGAGAACTCGGTGGAGATAAGGGAGGCGGCACTGCCGTTTCCGCTGACCTGGAGTCCGAACAGATTTCCCTGGGTGAAATTCCAGCAGGTATGGGCGCCGCAGGTCATCCAGATATTATCCGAATAGTAGGCGAGAAGTCCGAAGAAAAGAGCTATCAGTACGAGGTTTACCCCCGCGAGCCAGGTGAATCCCATGTTCATGCCGTGGAAGACGGCGAAGAGGACCGCCTGGAAGAATATGGCAACGGGAATGCCGAACCTGGAGGCCGAACGGGACATCATGAAGCCTCTGAACATGATCTCCTCCGTGGCACCCTGGGGTATCCACATGAACACATATGCTATGAACAGAGGGATGTATTCCGGAGCGATGCCGAATCCCGTGATCCTGAGCCTTCCCGAAAGGAGCAGGAGACCGAAGACGGAGCCCATCATGACAAGGCCCAGAAGAAGTCCGGAAAGATACCTCTTGGCAACGTTTACGAAGGGGAGGCCGATGGTGGACAGGGGATTGCGTTCCTTGCGCATAACGCGCCTTATGTACATGTCTATGATCAGGACGTAGCCTATTCCCATAAGGAAGAGGAACAGGGGATCTGACATGAATATGCCCATTACGTCAAAGGATTGCTTCACTATATCCCCGACGCCGGAAACATCCTTCAGATCGAGGATGTAATCCGAGTATTCGGGCTTTCTCATGAATCTTACCACCGTGGGGATGACAGCTATCATCTGGAATACCGACAGCAGTGCGAAGGGGTAGAGGATCTGATCAGAGATGAAGTTCGTAAGGGGGATCTTCCTGGAGGGGCGGTATCCGAAGATGGTGCCCCGGGGCTTTTGCACGTAATCCTTCTTTGCCTTCATCCTCCTGGCCTGGGCAAGCTCCTTGCGGGTGACCACATCGGAGGCCACGATGAAACGCTCCAGGCTGATGAGCTTGACGGAGATGACCGTGCAGAGGACGGCGCAAAGGACCGATACCAGGACGCAGACCGCCACGTCAAGGAAGGAGAATTCGTTGATGAGGCATTTACCCAGCCCGTAGAAATGACCGTAAACGGGGATCATATCGAAGAGGCGGGACGTATTCTTGCCCTCCTGCATGGAGGATACGCAGCAGGCGATCAATACCAGGAATATGGGAAGGAATGCCGTCTGCGCCGATACCACGTTGTCGTTCATGACGGATATCAGGATGGTTATCGCCGATATGAGGAGCGACAGGGAGGCAAGGAGCAACAGGGAGGCAAGAAGTCCTCCAAGGGAACGGTATGGCCTTATCAGGAACAGCAGTGACATGCAGATGGCGGAGGGGAAGAAGGAGGTCAGGAATACTCCCAGGAGGTTTCCCAGGATAATGGCGGATCTCGGCGCGGGGGTCATTATGACCGCGGTGAAGGTGCCCTGTTCCTTCTGCCCTGAGATGGCGTTGGTGCCGGAGCTCATGGCGAGGTAGAGTATCACGATAAAGGCGATCAGCGGGAAGAAGTTGCGGGCAAGATTTCTCGTTATTATCTGGGCGCCGCTTCTCTTCTCGATCGCTCTTCCGTCCTCGATGACCTTCGCCTCCGGGTTTATCTGAGCGGGTATGTTCATTGTCCTCTTGAGGAAGTCCTTATAGGGATCAAGGTGGTTGTCCTTGATGTAGTCCTTCCATTCCGAGTACTCCAATTCGTCGGAAAGGTAGTAGGTCAGAACGTCCGGTGTCTGACCGATCCTTATCTGCATATCGAAGTCGGTGGGGAAGACGATGGCCATGAAGGCGTCGTTCTCCCTCATCCACCGTCCGATGGTGATGAAGTCGTAATAGGCCTCGGTATACTTCGTGTGGACGATCTTTCCGTACTTGTATTTGCTGCCGGTACCGTCGTTCAGGTACTCGATATAGGAATCCGGGGCGTTGACCACCAGGATGTTGTTATCCCCGGGTGTGGGGTAGAAATAACTGAGCCACCCCACCATCAGGCTCAACATGACGAGGGAAAAGGCGCATATGAATCCTATGGACACGTGGAAGGTGGCGTTGGGCACCTTCGCGTTGAGGCGGTCCTTCTTGAAGAATGATCTCTTTAATATGGCCTTTATCGTTCTTCTCATCTTGTCATTCCTTATGGTTCTTTACATACAGATCGAAAAATGCCTTTTCGAAGCTGTCAGTACCCGTTGCAGCCTTGAGTTCCTCCACGGTACCGCTTGCTACGATGACGCCGTCCACGAGGATGCCGATCTCATCGCACAGCTGCTCCGCAACGGAGAATATGTGGGTGGAAAGGATTATGGCACATCCCTTCTCCTTGAGTTCCAGGAGATAGTCCGTGACCTGCTTGGAGGTGAGTATGTCCAGTCCGTTGGTGGGTTCGTCGAAGATGATCACCGGCGGATCGTGGATAAGGCTTATGGCAATGGAGATCTTCTGCTTCATGCCCGTGGAAAGTTCCACGATCTTCTTGTCGGCAAAGGGTGTTATGCCGAACCTCTCGAAGGCACTGTTCTTGAGAGATTCCACCTGATCCTTCGGGATATCGTAGAGCTCGGCGAAGAAATCGTAGAGCTTATTGGGTGTGGAAAGGGGATCCAGCTTGATCTCCGTTGTGAGGAAGCCGATGTTCCTGTGTATCTCCAGAAGATCGTTCTCCGGGTCGAGACCGCAGATCCTGATATTTCCCTCCGTGGGCTTGAGAAGCGTCGCCACCATCTGCATGAGGGTGGTCTTGCCGGCGCCGTTGGGACCGAGAAGGCCGTAGATCATGCCCTTCTTTACGCTGAACGACACGCCTTTGACTATCTCCGTATCCTTCGTATAGCTCTTTCTTACGTTGTTTACTTCGATCATAGGAATCCTACCTTCTTTCCGGTCCTGTTATAGACGATCAAACCCGCCAGGACATTGGATATGATCGAAATGAGTACGAGGCCCGTGGTCTCCTGGGACATGAACACATCCCTCAGTACGGCGACGGTGCCGTGGATGGGGACCATGTACTCGAGCCAGACGGGCCTTTGCCAGCGGAACATGTTTATGAAGAAATCGAAGAGGATCAGCACCAGCGGGAACTGGAGGTTTGTTATGATCTCATCGGTCTTGCGAAGTGCAAATACTATGTTGTAGGCGATGGAAGTCATCGCATAGGCGGTGAAGGGAAGTACCGCGAGGAGTATGAAGAGCTGCTTCGGGGTCAGGAGCATGCCGAAGGGCAGAAGGCTCATGGCGTCATTGCTCCTGTTGAGCCAGGAGGACAGGAACAGGAAGAAGAATGTCACCACCGCCGAGCAGGAGACTATGGTGATTATCGCCATGTATTTACCCTTGATGATGGACGAGGGCTTCACGGGGGTCATCAAAAGCTTGCGGAGGAATCCCCTCTCCCGGTCCCCGGCGAACATGTCGCAGGCCAGGGAGTATACGCAGTAATACATGAGGAGCACCAGTACCCCGGGGATGACCCTGGCAGCTCCGGTGTTTGCGGGGCTCCTGTAATCGAAGGTCTTGGTAACGGGATTGAACCCGTCCACGTCGAATACGTCTCCGTTAAGTTCCCCGAAGTCTTCCCCCACATAATCCTTGAGGGAGTCGATATAGTCGTTCATTACGGCATCCTCGAACTGGAACACCTTTGTCTCGACGGTTATGAGGTCCTTGTCGTAACCGATATAAGCAAAGGCTCCGGTGGGGGTATCCTCGATGCCGCGGGATAATTCGAGATAGTGATCGTATACCGCCCTGTCGAAGTCCATTTCCTCGTTGGCCGCATCGAAAAAGAGGAAGATATTGCCTTCCTTGAGCATTTCTTCGTATTTGTCATCCTCGGAGAAATCATCCAGGAAGTCCTGAAGATCGATGAATTCATATCCGTAAACGGTGGTGCCCTCCGTGTCCTCCGTATACTCGATGAAGGAGTCCGGGGCATTGATGACCTTGATGGGACGCTGGTTGAGGGACCCCGTGGTCAGATAGTTTATGAGTACGGGAAACAGGTTTAAGGCGAGCATCATGATCGCCGCAGGCAAAAGGATGACTGCCATTGCCTTCTGCCAATTATCGAAGATCTTTTTGATCTCCCATTTGAACACTATCATCATCTTATCCATACTGAGATATTATATAATATAAGATATATCCAAGGCAAAGAGCAGTTCAGAATATATTGTTCTTGACAAAAAACACATTCTTATTCATAATATTCGGGCAAACGGTGCCATAGCCAAGTGGTAAGGCCAAGGTCTGCAAAACCTTTATTCCCCGGTTCAAATCCGGGTGGCACCTCCAGATCGATGAGAGCCGACCTCAGGGTCGGCTCTTTTTATATCCCCGTATCTTCAATCACGGGGAGAAATGATGTAAAATAACACAAGATATAAAGACTGCGGAGATCGATATGAAAGAAGAGATAAAAAGCGTCCTTGACAGATACGATAAGATAGTCGCACTCATCCTGGATCAGAAGGTGGATGAGTTTGCCGACAGGATGGACGAGAAACCCCCGAACGAAGACGATGCCACCTACGAGCAGTACATGATGCGCGTGGCTATGGAGCAGACCGAGGAACAGAGCCGGACTATGCAGGACGAACCTGACGATAACCTGGGCGGGCTTTCCATGAACGAATATTTCCGCACATTGGAATTCAAAGAGCTCAAGGAGATCCTCGAGTATTGTGCGAAGGAACTGGACAGGGGAGTCCCCGATTCGGTGATCAAGGCCGTTGCCTCCAAGGAGGACAGAAACGAGATCGAAGCCTACTGCGGAGCCACCATCGAGGAGGCCGCCTGGACGGAGGAGGAACTCAAGAACGAGGATGCTCTCTTCGAGATGGAATTCCAGAAGGTAAAGGCCTGCTTCAAGGTGCTTTCCGCCATGGGATGTCCCTCTCTTCTCAATAAAGTGACCGACAGGTTCATGAGCTACGATAAGGTCCCCGACTTCGTTGCGGAATCCATCGCGGAATATATCGAAGCCTTCCCCGGGGAGTCCGTTCCCCTCATAAAGGGCATACTCGAGGACCATAAGGACGACGGGCTCAAGGGCCCCTGCGAGGACCTTGTCGTCATGCTGACGAATATTGGCAAGGGAAACAGGAGCGACGAGATCTACGACATCCTGAGGATGTCCTTCAGATACATGGAGAACAAGATCTATGCCGTCATCTGCCTTGCGGATTACGGTGACGACCGTGCGGTCCCCATGCTCAAATCCTATATAAACAGGCACCAGGATACCATAGACAGGGATCTCTTCTATGAAATGATGTCCGCTATCCAGAACCTGGGAGGAGATATAGAAGACATTTCCGATCCCTTCGGGGACTTCCAGAAAAAGTTCAACTGATCTATGAAGAGTGATGTAAGGGAACCTTCGGCAATAGCATTGTTGGAAAGACTTGAAGACGAAGCCTATTCCGATTCCGTTCTCTTCGGTCAGCAGAACGCCGGCCATATCGGCATAACCCTTAAGAGGAAAGACGGCACCGAGTCCGACATCAAGAATCTCACGGGGTCCAATCCGGGCATCGTTGGCATAGATACCCTGAGCTTCTACGGATACGAGGGCAACATGGACGACCTGGTGAAGACGGTGAAGAACCTGCATAAGCAGGGGGTGATCATCACCTTATCCTCTCATATGCCCAACTTCTCCCTGGGCGGGGACTCGTTCTTCGACTATTCCCCGAACATCACCGACGGCGATATCGGCCGCCGGATCCTTCCCGGAGGAGATCTGCACGCCAAGTACCTGAGATTTCTGGACGACATCGCCTCCTTCGCCTCGGAGTGCGTCGATCTTGAAGGGGAGAGGATCCCCATGATATTCAGACCCTTCCACGAGTGTAACGGCGACTGGTTCTGGTGGGGAGGAAAAAACCTTTCCCCCGAAGATTACATAAAGCTCTTCAGATTTACCATCGACTATCTCCGGGACGAGAAGGGCATAAAGAACTTCCTCTACTGCTATTCCCCGAACGGCAGGATCCATTCCTGCGAGTCCTTTATGGACAGATATCCCGGCGACGACTACGTGGATGTTATGGGCGTTGACCAGTACGACGACAGGCCGGAAAAGGACTCCGAATTCTTCAAGGATCTGATATGTTCCCTGGAGTACGTGGGCGAATGCGCCCAGAACAGGGGCAAGGTCTATGCCCTGACGGAAGTCGGCCTGCGCACCCTGGATTCCAATCCCGAAGGATACTTCGAGGGTCTGGCTCCCGAAGGCAATAGGGTGCCCGACTGGTACAGCCGCCTCCTGGAGGCGCTGCTGCACTGCGAAGCGGGACTGCGGTGCGCCTATATGCTCACCTGGTCCAACTTCTCGGAGACCCAGTTCTGGGTCCCCTACGAGACGGCGGATTTCCGTCATGAGATGTGCGACGACTTCGTCAGATTCTGTGACGATCCTCATATCAAGCTCGCTCCGGCGAATTGACACAGATCATCATCTGTTTTAATATTTTACAGTAGTTCGCAGGCTTAACTCAGTTGGTAGAGTGTCAGCTTCCCAAGCTGAATGCCGCGGGTTCGAGCCCCGTAGCCTGCTCCAGTAAAAGACCTCTGCGGAGGTCTTTTTATTTTTGCTCTTTCGCAGATCCGGGACCCGAAATGGGTCCTGCACAGGTCCCGCTTTAGGTCCCTTATCGAAAAACGGCAATAAAAAAGGCCTCCTCATTGTGAGAAGGCCTTAGGGTATCGGTTCTTTTATCAGTCGGGGATAAATTCCAGACTCTCGTCGGTGGGTTCCGTTGCGGGGATCTCTTCTCCCGTGCCCATGCCGGCAACCTGCTGATAGAGGGAGGCATTTGCTATTACGCTCTGTCCCATGGACTGGAACTCGGGGTCGTCGTTGCCATCCACGTGGGTAGCGATCTCTGTTCCGTCGGGTGCGACCTCTCTCCAAACGATGAGGGCGTTGTCCTTGAAGAAGAACTCCGTGCTTCCCTCTGCGGTGAAGTAGCTTGTTGCGATGAGACTTCCGTTGTCGTAGTAGTAGACCTGTCTCTCGTAGATGCCGTTGTCGGGTACGGAGATGAGCATGTATTCGTCGTTGCTGTATACGAACGCTCCGTCATCCGTCATGGAGACTTCCAGCTCCTCGTTGTTAGCCATGTTGGTGATCTCGGCACAGAGCTCAACGATCTGCTCGCAGTCCTCGTATACGGAGGATGTGGTCTCCGTCGTCTGCTCGGTCTCGGGCTCCTCCACGATCTCCTCTTCAGTATGCTTCGTGAAAAGTCCTCCCTTTATGAGGCCCTTCTTGCTGGCGATAAAGAAGAGTATTCCGAATGTTACTATAGCCGTGACCAGCATTATGATCAGGAAGATAAAAGCTTCCTTATGCTTTCTGAAAAAATTCTTCATCTTATTCCTCCGTGGGTTTTTGCAAATGCATTGTACCACTCATATGAGTAAATTCAAAACGAAACGCTTAAAGTTTTTGTTGACAAAACGATGATACGCTCATATAATTACATTCGTCGCTTGATTGCGCGGGATTAACTCAGTGGTAGAGTGTCACCTTGCCAAGGTGAAAGTCGCGAGTTCGAATCTCGTATCCCGCTCCAGATAATGACTCCCGCACATTGCGTTGCGGGAGTTTTTTTATACCTTATGCGAAGCCCCGCTGTTATGTTAAAATAATAACGATTCTAAAAAAAATCTACAGGAGGTTCATCTTATGGCTGAGATAGATGTGGGCAGAAATGAATTTAGCGATGAGGTACTTAATTCCGATATCCCCGTTCTGGTGGATTTCTGGGCGTCCTGGTGCGGACCCTGTAAGATGCTTTCCCCCGTTATTTCCCAGATAGCCGAGCTTTACGACGGAAAGCTCAAGGTCTGCAAGGTAAATGTGGATGAAAGTACGGACCTTGCCATGGAATACCATGTGGAGAGCATCCCTTCGGTCAAGATCTTCAAGGGCGGAAAGATCGTTTCCGAGAGCCTCGGATTCAAGCCCCTTCCCGCAATGAAGCAGATGATAGACGAAGTTATCTGAAATCCGGGATCATGGAATAGCCCGATGCTTCCTCATCCTGATAGAAAGCATTGGTAACTCCGAGATTGATAAGATAGTCCAGAGCGGCGCGACAGTGTCCGCTTTGGACTTTTTTCTTCATGTAGGAAGGGTAGTCCCCTTGAAGGACGTGGGGCATGGGTGTGTACTGGAACATCAGGCTGATATAGACGTCGTCGCCGAATTCACCGTAGATGCGGTCCAGGATCTTCTTGGTGTCGAACAGCTTCCCGGGCATCATCATATGCCTGATGATAACGCCCCTTCTCATGAGGCCGTCCTCTATGACGGGAGCGCCCGTCTGGCGGACCATCTCCCTTACGGACTCCATCGCGATCTCGAAGTAGTCGGATCTTCCGGTGCATTCGAGGGCGAGATCCCCTGAGAAGAACTTGATGTCGGGCATATAGATATCGATGTCTCCCCGGAGCATCTTAAGGGAGGAGACCGACTCGTAACCGCCGGTATTCACCGCCACGGGGACGGTAAGCCCCAGGCTTCTGGCGATCTTTACCGCCGGTCCTATGTGGGGGGCAAAATGCATGGGCGTCACCAGGTTGATGTTTTCCGCGCCCCGGGACTCCAGCTCCAGAAACTGCCGGGCAAGAGCTTCCGCGTCCATGGGGGTCCCGTTACCCGTGGGGCCCTTGGAGATCCTGTTATTCTGGCAAAAGACGCAACCCAGGGAACACCCTTCGAAAAAGACGGTTCCGCTTCCTCCTTGTCCCGTTATTATGGGCTCTTCTCCGAAATGGAGACAGGAAAGGTTGACCACCGGAGTATCCCCCATGCGGCAAAAGCCCCTTTGTCCTCCGCTCCTGTTTACCCCGCATCTTCTGGGGCAGAGGGTACATTTTCCGTAGGATGACATGTTTGTTACGATTTCCATATTTAAATATTATAATCTAAGGGAGTGTTAAAATCATAACCGAAGGTCGACAAAAGGAGGGGCGTCGTTGTCCGGGGGAAGAACAAGAAAGAAAGTAAGTATCTCATCGGTCATCGTGACCGTTCTTGTCGTCCTTGCCCTTATCGCCGTGGCGGGAGCCCTGGTGCTGAAGTATATAAGGAACCGGGAGGCCACGGTGCTCCGTGAGGTCACCGTGCAAACGGGCTGCCCCGTGTACCTTAATATCTTCTTCGTAAACGGCGATGTTCCTGAAAGGACTTCCTTCATAACCGACGTATCGGGTATCGACACCTCCGTGCCGGGTTCCTACGGACTTAAGATAAACATGATGGGATTCGAGGAGGATGTAGTATTAAATGTCACGGATTCCGTCGTTCCCACTGCCGAGGCGGTCCCCCAGACCGTATATACCGGAAGGCTTCCCGATCCCGCCGAATGCGTTACCGGCATAAAGGATAATGCCGACGTGACCGTGAGCTTCCTGGAGGAGGAGCCGGATATCAGTGCCGGGGGAGAGAAGCTCATCCCCGTTAAACTGGAGGATTCCTACGGAAACGTTAACGTGATCCACGTTCCCTTCACCATAGTCGACGATCATACCCCGCCCCTTATCTACGGTCCCCATGATATGGAATACTTCATCGGGGATACCATCATCTACAGGGACGGCATAACCGTTACCGACAACTACGATCCCGACCCGGAGCTTACCATCGACACATCGAACGTCAATGCAACGGAGGACGGGGTCTATCCCGTCATATACAGTGCAAAGGACGAATACGGAAACGAGACCTCCACCACGGTCTATCTCACCCTGAGGACCATGCCCGAGGACTATGTCGAGCCCGAGATCGTCTATGCTCTGGCACAGGAAGTGCTGGATGAGATAACGGGAGGAGAGGAGCTCTCCGATATAGAGATCGGATTCAGGATAATGAACTGGTGCAGGAACTACATCCATTACATCGGAACCTCCAACAAGAACGACTGGACGGTGGGGGCCTACGACGGATTCACCACCTTGCAGGGTGACTGCTTCACCTACTATGCCTGTGCAAAGGCTCTTTTCGACGTGGCGGGCATCGAGAATCTCTGCGTGGAGAGATACCCCGCCGAGAATTCCTGCCATTACTGGAATCTCGTATATCTGGACGGGCAGTGGTACCACTGCGATTCCTCGCCCTCCTTCGAGCACGACGGTTACTGGTATATGAGGACCGACGCGGAGCTCGACTGGTCCCACAGGTTTGATACGGAGGGAGACCTGCCCCCCAGAGCAACGGAATCGGTTCAGGACAGGCTTGATTTTTATAACATGACCATCAGGGAGGAAGAGGATGACTAAGACCCTTGGCATTATAGGCGGAATGGGCCCCATGGCCACCTCCTTCCTCACGGAGATGCTGATCACATATACCCGGGCGGAAAGGGACCAGGACCACATCGAGACCATATCCTATTCCCGTCCCGGGATCCCCGACAGGACGGCGTTCCTCCTGGGGAAGAGCCGGGAAGATCCCCTTCCCGTATTGAAGGAAACGGCCCTGACCTTAAGGGACATGGGCTCCGAGGTCCTGGCGGTCCCCTGCGTGACTTCGGTGGTCTACAGGGAAGAGCTCCAAAGGGCAACGGGCATTCCCGTCCTTTACGGGATAAATGCAACCATAGGGGATCTGAGATCCAAGGGCGTCGAGAAAGCGGGACTTCTTGCAACGGAGGGGACCTTAAAGGCGGGGATCGTCAAGGGGGCCTTCGAAGAGCAGGGGATAGAGATCATCTGCCCGGGCGAGCAGGGAAGATCTTACGTGATGGAACTTATCTACGACGATATCAAGAAGGGAAGAGTCCCCGATATCTCAAAGTTCGAGAAGGTATCGGAGGAACTGCTGGATAAGGGTGCGGGATCTTTGATCCTGGGATGCACCGAATTGTCCCTCATAAAGAAATTTACGAAGCTTTCCGGCGTTTACGCGGATATACTGGAATACCTGGCGAAGGAGGCGGTCCTCGCCTGCGGCGGAGAGCTGAAAGAGGATATGGTATGAGACAAAAGAATGTTTTGGAATACTTAGAGGCGACCTTGGCGAGGGTGCCCCACAAGACAGCTTACGAGGATGAGGACCACGGACTCACCTTCTCCCGGGTGGGGGATATGGCAAGATCTTCGGGTTCTTACATCGCTTCGGAAAAGATATATAACAGCCCGGTGGTCATATTCATGAAGAAGTCCCCCGAGGCCGTGGCAGCCTTCTTCGGTACAGTGTATGCCGGTTGCTATTACGTCCCCATCGACGCGGAGATGCCGAAGTTCCGTACCGATCTGATATTAAAGACCTTGGAAAGTCCCCTGATGATCGTGGACAAGAGCACGGAGTCTGCCGCCGGGGATCTTGATTTTAAAGGAAAGGTCGTCCGGTTCGAAGACATCTGTGAGGGGAAGGAGGATAGGGATCTTCTCGCGGATATCAGAAGGAGACAGATAGACACCGATCCCATTTACGTCGTATTTACATCGGGTTCCACGGGGATCCCCAAGGGCGTCGTCGCCTGCCACAGGAG
>DNAE01000028.1:11906-12149 GCA_003543635.1 Clostridiales bacterium
CAGGAGCGTCATCGACTATATCGAGGATCTGTCGGAGGTCCTGGGCTTTAACGAGGACACCAGATTCGGAAACCAGAGCCCCTTCTATTTTGACGCATGCCTTAAGGAGATCTATCCCACCATCAAGTTCGGAGCGTCGGCGGTGATCATCCCCAAGAAGCTCTTCATGTTCCCTTTGAAGCTGGTGGAGTTTCTCAACGAGAAGAAGATAAATACCGTCTGCTGGGTGGTGTCGGCCCTCAC
>DNAE01000092.1 GCA_003543635.1 Clostridiales bacterium
TCGATATCCTCCTCCTGAGCACCGTCATCCCTCATGATGGAATCGATTATCTCGTCGATGTGAATGACCTCCGGGGGAAATAGCTTTCGCGTGTTCTCATAGGCAAGAGTGAACAGATCTTCCTCGTCGTACCCGAGGCGCTCCGCCAGATCGTTATCGATCAGGGCACTGGAAAGCCCGGTATCGTCCACATGGATCGCCCACCTGTATACCACGCACATATCCAGGAACTCCCTGTAGGGGATATCCTCCAGCACCTGGCTGTACTCCTCCTTGTTCACCAACTGGAACACGATGTTCTTCTTGGATTTCTTGAGATCGAATCCCGAGAGGATCCTCTTCCCCTGACGCAGTCCCCTCTTCATGGCATCGGCGCACTTTTCTATCTCGTAGCTGATATCATCGCTTTCCAGGTAGCTCCGGTACATGTCGTTGAAATAAAGAGTGGGCATGATGGAATTGCCGTGTTCGTCAGTCCCACCGTCCTTCCTCTTGAGGGAAAAGGCATCCAGTTTCCGCCCCCTCTTGGTCACGGGCATGGTGGTGAGCTCATAGTCGTCGTAGCTCTTCCCCATGAAACCCATGAAGCTTCTTATGACCTCTTTTTTGAATTCGTCGTAATCAAGCATAGTTACCTCCTTTGATTCTCGGCATTGAAAAAGCCGCCGGGATCGACCGGCGGCTTCACTCTTGTGTACACAACTTTATGCTATTACGGCTCTTTGGAAAAAGCAACGACGAAAAGGTCCCGATTTACAGTCCCTTTAATGTCACAAACACCATGAGCTTTCCCTCCTTGATTGACACCTTGAAGGCGTCGCATCCGGGGGCTATGGAATTACTGTTGAAATGCCCTGTTCCGTAGGGGATATCGGCATTCTCAAAGGGGTAGTAAAGGCCCTCGCAGGAAGCCCCCCTGGCAATGTCCTTCTCATCCGGAGAGATCAGGGAAACTGATAGTCCCACAGGGTCTATCAGGCCCGTCACGCCGATCATGTCATCCCCTTTAAGAAAGAACACGTCGGTGACACCGTCCGTGGCGGTGATATCCCTGCCCTCACCGTGGAGCCTCATGGCGAGATCAAGGTTTGTGAGCACGTGATCGATACGCCCCGTAAGGGACATTATGAGCATGATCTCCGCGTCTTCGGGGATTTCCCTGATACAGATCTCCGTATCCGTAAGGTCCTTATCCTCGGGATAGATCTCCAGGGGGATATTATTTCTCTTAAGGTATTCCAATGTCTCGGAAGATATGGAATCCATGTCACCGAATACCTTGGTAACGGGGATGCCGGCACGTACGGCCGTATCGGCACCGGAATCGGCACAGTAGATGATATCCGAAGATCCCGCGATCTCCCTTAAGACATCACAGTCGATGCCCGGTCCCCCGGTGATTACGGCGGCGATCATGAAAGGCCCTTCAAAGCCTCTTCCGTAAGTTCTCTTACCGCCTGAGCCTTATCTTCCTTCTTGAACACGGCGGAACCGGCCACTATGAGCCTTGCTCCTGCGCAGGCCGCTTCCCTTATGGTCCTGATGTTGATACCTCCGTCTACTGATATCACCGCATCGGATCCGTTCTCATCCAGGATGCCCCTGATACGGGATATCCTCTCCGTGGCTCCCGCCAGGTAGCTCTGGCCTCCGAATCCGGGTCTCACGGACATTACCAGGATCTGATCGGCTGCCCCCTTCTCCAGGAAGGGATAGATCATCTCCACCGGTGTATCGGGATGGATGGCCACGCCCGCCTTGACATTACGTGCCCTGATGCGGTCAATGAGCCCAAAGGGATCGTCGGAACACTCCACATGGAATGTGATGGCATCGGAACCCGCATCTACAAACTCGTCGATGTACTTACCGGGATCCGTCAACATGAGATGGGTATCGAAGTTAAGATCGCTGTGCTTACGAAGGGATTTGATTACCGGTATCCCCAAGGATATGTTGGGGACGAAATGACCGTCCATAACATCAAGATGCAGATAAGAGCACTCGGATGAAATACTCTTTACGTCGTCCATCAGGTATCCGAAGTCAGCGGATAATATCGAAGGCGCTATCTCTATCTTGTTCATTTACGGACTCCTCCGTTGTAGTTATTTCTGTTGGCGTAAAGCCATTCGTAGAATTCTTTATATCTCTCGTATCTTCCCTCGTCGATGCCGTTACCGACGGAGGAGATGACGGCGCAGTCCCTCTCGGAAAGATGCCTGCAATCCGAGAATCTGCAACCCTCGGAAGCCCTTATCATCTCGGGATAACCGAACCTGACATCCTCATGTCCGATCCCCAGTTCAAAGAGGTCCAGGGACGTAAAGCCCGGGGTATCCGTCAGGTACCCCTCCCCGAAGGGAAAGAGTTCCACATGTCTCGTGGTGTGCTTTCCGCGCTTCAATCTGTCGCTTATGCTTCCCACATCCATGGCATCCTCCTCCAGGAAGTGATTACACAGGGTGCTCTTACCCACTCCCGAAGGTCCTGCAAATCCCGTGATCCCAGTTCCCGTGAGATCAGAGATCACCGATATGTCGACCATATTATCTGGTGAAGACATGACCGAGTCAATACCGGCATCCTTATATATGCCGCAAAGACTATTCGCACGCTCCTCATCCAGGTCCGCCTTGGTAAAGACGATAAAGGGCTTGATGTCCTCCGCTGCACAGATGATCAGCATCTTATCGAGAAGTTTCAGATCCGGTTCCGGATCCTTCACCGCGAATACGAGGATCAGCGTATCGATATTAGCCAGCGGCGGTCTTACCAGGATGTTCTTCCTCTTATGGATCCGCTCCAATACATAGGGGACATCCGGGTCTCCAGAGGGTGCTATGGTAACCAGGTCTCCCACCGTCGGAGTCATCTTCCTGTGGCGGAATCCTCCCCTTATCTGGCAGAGACGTTCACCCTCCTTCGTCCGTACCCTGTAGGTACCGCCGACTCCCTTGGTTATTATTCCCTGTTCCTGCATCAAGTCTCCGGAATGGTATCTCCCTCTGTTCCCGGTACGTCTTCCGGGGGCGGAGGAGTAGGTTCCGGCGTGGGCTCGGGCGTGGGCTCGGGCGTCGGTGTCGGTTCAGGGGTGGGCGTCGGCTCGGGTGTGGGGGTGGGAGCTACTCTGAAATATGCGGTATATTCAAGCTCAAGATCCACCTCATCTTCGGGATCGGCGCCGGGGTCAGGGTTATAGACTATGAATGTATAGGTCTCGGAAATGGCCACGGTATTTCCGAAGGGATCCTCCCAGTGATCGAACTCGTATCCGTCATCGGGATCCGCGGAAAGGGTCACCTGATCTCCGATCTCGTAATCGCCCTCACCGGAAACGGAACCTTCACCCTCCACATCGATGGAGACTTCCACGAGCTGGGGCGTGGGTGTGGGCGTACCGCCTCTTTCCACATCCTCCATGGTTCCCACATAGATCCAGATGGAGGATCTTCTGGGCAGGATAACGCCGGCAGCGGGGTCGGTCATTATTACGTACTGCTCGCTCTCGGAAAGGGATGTTATCTCGGGGGATCCTTCGATCCTGTCGATATTAAGGCCCACTTCGTCCAGCTTCTCCCTGGCTTCCTCAAGGGTCATGCCGGAGAGGTTGGGTACTTCGGAGCTGGAGGGCTCCTTGGCGTAGATTATGGTTACGGATCCTCCCGGGGGCACCTGGCTTCCTGCAGCGGGCTCCGTCCTGATAACGATATCCGGATCGTAATCCTCGTTGCTCTCCGCAAGGAGGCTTACGTTGAGCCCCATGGTGGAAAGGGTGGTGAATGCCTCGTGATAATCCACCTCGCTGTAATCGGCGAGGGTTATGTAATCGATCTTGGAGGATACCGTAAGAATGATCTTGTGGACACTGCTGCCGGAGCTGATAACAACGCCCTCGGCAATGCTCTGATCCATGACGATACCGGGATCGTAATCATCCGTTGCCACATAGTTGGGCTCATAGAAGATATTGTTCTTCTCCAGCTCTTCGGCAACCTCATCATAGGTCAGACCCACATAGTTCCTTACCATGTAGTCCGTATTCTTCTGTATGTTGGTGGCATTGGAAAGGGCCGATATGGCAAGGACGCCCAGACCGATCACAACGCCGATTATGCAGACGACGATCAATACGAGGAGGATGCTGTCGCGGATCCTTCCCCTTCTCCTCGACTCCGCGGACTTCTCCAGATCCTCGATCTTATCGTAGCTGGGATCCTGACGGAAGGAGACATTGGCAGGTTCCTCCCTGGGAGTGGAGATCTCATTGTTGATGACGCCGTAAACGCCGTCCGGGTCCACCATGAGAGCATCCAGCTCCGTGACCATCTGGCGCATGGTGAAGTATCTCTTCTCGGGGGTCTTCTGCATACATTTGATGATGATGTTATCAAGTCCCGAAGGAATACCGGGAACGTATGCCGACGCGACGGGGGGCTTCTCCTGAAGGTGCTTTACCGCGATGGCCACATTGGAATCCCCGTCGAAGGGCACCCTTCCCGTTACCATCTCAAAGAGCATGACACCGATGGAGTAGATATCGGAGGAAGCTCCCACGTTACCGCCCCTGGCCTGTTCCGGTGAGAAATAGTGTACGGATCCCATGGCGCCGCCGGGGGTCATGGTGACCGTGTTGCCCGTGGAGGCCCTTGCGATACCGAAGTCAGTTATCTTCGCTATACGGTCCCTTGATATCAAAATGTTCTGGGGCTTAATGTCCCTGTGCACGATGCCGTTGTTATGGGCATATTCCAGAGCCATGCCCACCTGGATAACGATGGGGACGGCAACCTTCCAGTCCAGATGTCCGTTCTGGTTAATGAGTTCCTTTACCGTTATGCCTTCCACATACTCCTGAACGATATATCTGAAGTTACCCTCATGACCTACGCCGAAGACCTTAACGATATTCGCATGGTTCAAGGAAGAGACGGCTCTCGCCTCCGTGTCGAACCTTCTGATGAACTCCTCATCCGTGGAGAATTCCGGCTTTAATATCTTTATCGCTACCTTGACGCCTGTGACAGTATCCACAGCCAGATATACGTTGGCCATACCGCCTTTTCCGATAAGCTTTACTATTCTGTACTTATCGGCAAATATCATGCCTTCAGGGCCCTGTACGCTCATATATAGATATACTCCTTTATTCCTTTGTCACTTAGGCTCCGCCTTGTAGAGGAGCGCCGTAGCATTATCATCGGATCCCGCCTCAAGGGATGCTTCTATCAATCTTTTAAGGCAACGATCCGGGTGTCCCCTTTCCTTCAGGCATTTCACTATCTCGTCATCCGTGAGGTAGGCATGAATGCCGTCCGAGGACAGTAATATCATATCACCATAGATTATATTATAAACATAAAAGTCTGGTTTGAGGTACTCATTTTCGCCCAGGGATCTCAAAAGCCTTCGAGATACAGACGATCCGTCATCGCTTTTTGTCTCCGAGGCATGATCGTGGGTAAGTCTCGTTATGGAGGAGCGGTGAATGAGATACGCCCTGGTATCTCCCATGTGGGCGACAAACAACTTGTTTCCCGTAACAAGAGCCACCGTCAACGTGGTTCCCATGCCGGCAAGACGCAAGTCATTCAAGGCGAAAAGGAGGATCTTCCTGTTAATATCCACGAATGCCCTGTCAAAAAAGGCCTGAAGTCTTTCCTCGTCATATCCCGCGATATCCCCGGGGACGGAAGCAAGTATCTCGTCCACGGCGATCTGCCCGGCTTCCTTGCCGCCCTTCTCGCCTCCGATACCGTCGGCTATTGCCATGAGGAATCCTCCGTCAAGCTCCCTGACGCCGCAGCTGTCCTCGTTGCTGGATCTGACGTTTCCCTTTTCAGACAGGACGGCATAAAGGCTCATTTCTTCTCCTCCATACCCCTTCTGAGCTGACCGCAGGCCGCCATGATATCGGTCCCCATCTCCCTTCGCAATGTGGCATTAAGGCCCAGGCGTTCCAGTTCCTTCCTGAACACATCGATGCGCTTGGAGGAACTCCTCTTATAGGGACTTCCCGGAAACTCGTTGGCGGCTATCAGATTGATATGGCAATTGAGCCCTCCCAGGAGCTCCTTGAGCTGCCTTGCACAGGAAATGGTATCGTTGACATTGTCGAAAAGGGAATACTCGAAGGTGATCCTTCTTCCCGTCACCGCAACATATTTCCTGCAGGCATCGATCAGATCCCTCAGGGGATAGTGGGCGGGCACCGGCATCAGCTCCCGGCGCAACTCGTCATTGGGCGCATGAAGGGAGATCGCCAGGTTGACCTGGAGCTTAAGGGCCGTGAAGGCTTCTATCTTAGGGATGAGTCCGCAGGTGGAGACCGTTATGTGACGGGATCCCATATTGACCCCCTCCGGGTCGTTCATGTAACTGATGAACGAGAGGAGATTATCGTAGTTATCAAAGGGTTCACCTATACCCATGACGACAACATTCCTGATCTTCTCCCCCATGAATCTTCCGGCAAGGAGCACCTGCCCCTTCATCTCTCCGGCGGTGAGGGATCTTCCGAATCCCGCCTTGGCGGAGGCGCAGAAGGTACATCCCATCTTACATCCCGCCTGGGAGGATATACAAACGGAAAGGCCCGTCTTATACCGCATTATTACGGTTTCTATGATATTTCCGTCGGCAAGGGAGAAAACGAGTTTTACCGTGCCGTCGATCTTGGAGACGAACTCATTTACAATGACCATTCCCTCCATGATGAAGGAGGATTCCAAACGGGCTCTTATATCCTTGGGGATATTGGTCATCTCCTCGGTCTTTATGACTCCTGAGCTGACCCACTTATATATCTGGCCGGCACGGAAGGACGGAAGGGCGTTCTCCTTACACCACTCCTTTATCTCGTCGGCTGAAAGATCCAGTATGAATCTCTTATCGGGCATCTTATCTCCTCTTGAGCCTTGCAACGAAGAAGCCTTCGCAATGGTCGGTATCCGGAAGGAGCGTTATCATCCCCCGCCCTGCAAGCTCTTTTCTTTCTTCATCCATTATAAGCTTGGAAGGAAGATATTGCGTTATGTCATCTGCATAAAAATCGGGATGATCCAGAAGAAAAGATTCTATCTGCTTCTCATTCTCGGCCTTATTTACGGAACAGGTGCTGTAGACCAGGGTTCCTCCGGGAGCAACATATGAGGAGATATTGGAAAGGATCTCCGCTTGCACGGGAATGAGGCTTTTTATCCTCTCGTAATCCAGCTTCACCCTGATATCGGGCTTGCCTCCCAGAAGTCCGGTTCCGCTGCAGGGAACGTCCGCCAGGATGATATCAAACAGCCTGTCGCTTCTGAATGTCGTTCCGTCGCCCTCAGTAAGTTCCACGGATCTTATCTTTAGCCTTTGAAGGTTTTCCCTGACCCTTTCAAGTCTTGCCCCCTTCTTGTCCATGGCAAGGATCGTAAGATCATCATCCGCAAGGAGGGCCATATGGGTGGTCTTTCCCCCAGGGGCGCAGCAACAGTCGAGGACGAGATCTCCGGGATGGGGATTCGCTATACGGGAGGCGAGCATGGCTCCTTCCCCCTGCATCATGATATCGCCGTCGATAAAAGCGGCGGTCTTATCTATGGGGATCTCCGATGGAGTGATGATCACCGCTTCCTCCATGAATTCCCCGGGCTTTACTCCGTAACCGTCCCTCTGAAGCTTTAAGGATAACTCCTCGAAGGATATCCTCTTGGGATCAAACCTTGCGGTAAGGGGCGGCACCTCAAGGAAAGCTTCACCGATACTTATTGCCCGTTCCCTGCCGTAGGAGCTTTTGAGAACGCCGAAGATCTCGCTTTTAAGGGATACCCTGACATCGGGCCTCATAAGACGCCTGTCCTTTTTTTCTTCGGGGAGTTCCAGTATCTTGTGGAGCACCGCGTTCACAAATCCCGACGAGGACCTGCAAACGGTCTTGGCAAGTTCCACGGAGGTATTGACTGCCGCATATACCGGCACCTTATCCGAGAACAAAAGCTGCCACGCACCGATCCGGAGGACCAGAGCCGTATCGGGATCCATGTCCTCCACCGATCTTTTGGATGCGAGTTTGATAATGTGATCTATGGTGACCATGTAAGTCAAAGTCCCGTAGACCGCGGCCCTCACAAAATCCGTGATCTTGTCGCCGTATCTGCTGTCGTCTATGTCGAAGGCATCCTCTGCCATCAGATCTTTCAGTATATGAAAGATGACAAGACGGTCCTGATTCATTTAAGGACTGACCCCACGGTAAAGTTATGGGCGCAATCCTGCGCCGAGAGTTTCTTTCCGCCCTCGTACTGGATCACCAGGAGCTTAAGTACTCCCTCCCCCGTCAGCACGAAGAGATCTCCCTTCTTGGCCTTGACGACGGTTCCGGGTTCGGTAAAGCCTTCCGCCTCGGGGACATCCCCCAGGAAACGGGAATCGAGCACCTTAAACTTCTTACCGTCAACGAAGGTATATGCACCGGGCCATGTGGAGAGGGCACGCACCTTGTTATGGATGTCCAGGCCCTTCATATCCCAGGAGAACTCCGCCTGCTCGGGGCGGATCATGGGACAGGATGTGGCAAGGGAACTATCCTGGGGTACTGCTTCGATATCTCCGGAAACGTAATCCTCGATTATGTCCGTAAGGAGTTCGGAACCCGCAACGGCAAGTTCCGCCATGAGATCATCCGTATGGATGTCGGGATCCACGGGGACCTCAACGGAAGCGATCATATCTCCGGTATCCATACCCGCGTCCATCTTCATTATGGTAACCCCGGTGACCTCATCTCCGTTCAGGATCGCATTATGCACCGGGGAAGCGCCCCTGTATCTGGGGAGCAGTGAAGCATGTACGTTGATACAGCCGTATCTCGGTATATTGAGCACTCTTTCAGGAAGGATCTTTCCGTATGCAGCGGTAACAACGAGATCCGGAGCAACGGAAGAAAGCTTCTCGAAGGCCTCGTCGCTCCTCATGGAATCGGGCTGGAACACCTCGATCCCCAGTTCCTCCGCAGCAACTTTTGCGGGGGGCGGAGTGATGACATGCTTACGTCCCACCGGCTTATCGGGCTGGCTCACGGAAAGTATCACATTGAAACCGGAAGCGGAAAGGGCCTTGAGGACCGTGGCCGAGAAATCGGGAGTCCCCATGAACACTATCTTCAAGTCTTCTTTTTCCATATCAGGATTCGACCTCGTTTATGATCCCGTTAACAGCCTTGTCGATATAGAGGATGCCGTCAAGGTGATCGTACTCGTGGCAGATGCAGACCGCCAAAAGCTCCTCGGCTTCAAGATCGAACTCCTCGCCGTTTCTGTTCAGGGCGCGGACCTTGATCTTCGCGGGTCTTTCCACCTCGGCATTCTTACCGGGAACGGAAAGACAGCCCTCGAATCCCACCTGGGAACCTTCCCTGTAGTAGATCTCGGGATTGATGAACTCGATCTTGCCGTGCTCGTCACCCACGTCCACGATGAACACTCTGCGGAGAACGCCCACCTGGGGAGCTGCGATGCCTATTCCCCTGTTCTCGTAGTACATGGTATCTGCCATATCGTCCAGCAACTTGATTATCCTGTCGTTGATCTCCTCGACGGGTCTGGACTTTTTGCGAAGCAGGGGATCGCCCTCCAAAACTATATTTCTTAATGCCATATTAAACACCTCTTTTCCGGGTGTTATTGTACCACATTGTCCCTCTTATCGGAAATCCTTGACGCCTTTGCCATGAGACGCTCCCCTGCGCTTTTCGCGAGCTTTTTGAGGGTCATCTTGACGCCGCTCTTGGTCTTGTCGTCAAGTTCGCCGTAGGTTCTTATGATGGCGTTGATGTTCTCGGCCTTCATGTTCTTGAAATCGGAGAGCATCACCTGATCCCCGCCGGTCATTATCTTATAAAGGGTATCGACAAACTGCTCCCTGGAATCCCTGTCCAGATCCTTGAGCCAGTCCTTCAATGTGTTATCCACAAACCTGGAACCCCGGTCCACGCTCTCAAGCTTTGTAAAGCCGTCCCTGTAAACTCCCCAGGTCAGCAATTCATGCTGATTGATCCCGCCGGCATTGGAGGGCACCACAGAGTAATCCTCCAGATGTTCCAATATCATGCCCACAACGGAGAACTGGGGAACAAAGGTGAGGATCTTCTTCTCCACCGCGGCAAATTCCAGCCTGTTCATGATGTTCTCGTTAAATCCCGGGCCGTCGAAGTTATATACGTTTTTGATCATCCTCTGGCAGGAGGCGTTGCAGAACGCCGCAGTATATACGGAAAGGTTTCCGCCCTTGGAATGGCCTCCGATATAAAAGGTCCCCTCCTTGAGCTTTCCCGCGGCATTCTCATAGTACTCCACCGCCATATGCTGTGCGGGGACCGGGAATTCAAAGCCCATGTTGAAATCCTCTTTCCAGCCTATGATGGTATTGTCGGTACCGCGGAATGCCAGATAATAATCCCCCTCGTCATCCAGCTCGAAGACCATGGCTGCAAACTGGGTCTGGCGCTCTATATCGATCTCGTTAACGAAGCCCGACACCCGCATGTCCCCGAACCTTTTGCTCTCGTACATGAGGGATATGAACCTTCTGTCCAACTCGGGCATAAGGACCTTAACGTCCAGGGTGGGATCATTCATCAGGGCGTGACAACACTCCCCTATGGTCACGCTCCTTCGGAAATCGGAGGAAGCGATCCCGTCGAGGGGCTCATAGGCAAAACGCGCCAAAATGGCCGCATCCACCTCATTAAAGGGAACATCACTTACGGGAAGGTCTCCCCGCCACTCAAGATAATCAAAGATCGTATTCATATGTCTCCTGTAAAACTCCCAACTGAATCCGATAATTAATTATATGGAGTGCGGTGCTTTTTGTATAGCAGTTTTTCCATCTGCATCACGATCAACTGTTCCCTGCATCATTATCGAAGGATATGGGATAGATCGAAGGGTCGAAATCCTCCATGACTTGCTTAAAGACGGCATTCATCGCCGACTTATTCACCGATTTGATCACCATGCTCATCCGATATCTTCCCCGAAGTTCGTATATGGGGGAAGGTACGGGGCCGTAAAGCTCAAATCCGTACTTGGGATCCTGGATCTTGATGAAGTCGTTAAGATATGCGGCAAGTTCGTCCGCCCTTCGTATCAAAAGCTCCTCATCCCCCAGGGATATGGTGATCTCACCCACCGCCTTAAAAGGAGGGAGTTTCATGCTCTTCCTGTATTCTATCTCGTTCTCGTAGAAGGCTTCGTAGTCCTGGCTTGCCGCGAACTTCAAAAGGGGATTATCCGGGCGCATGCTCTGGATGATCACCGTTCCCGGGTCCTCCGCCCTTCCCGCTCTTCCGGCGGCCTGGGTTATAAGCTGGAAAGCCCTTTCCGAGGACCTGTAGTCGGTGGACATGGAGATCAAGTCTGCACCGATGATGCCCACGGTGGTGACTTCAGGGAAGTCGTGCCCCTTGGCTATCATCTGGGTACCGATAAGGATCGATGCCTCGTGGTCTCTGAATCTTCTTATGAGTTCCTCGTGGGAGCCCGATGCCATGGTGGTATCCTGATCCATCCTGATGACCGTCTCCCGCGGATACAGTTTCTGAAGTTGCTCCTCCAACTGCTGGGTACCGATACCGGCCCTGGTGAACTTCTTTCCGCCGCAGGTCCTGCACTCCGCCTCGTAGGAGGGGATCGTATATCCGCAGTAGTGGCAGATCAGTACCCTTTCCCTGATCCTGCTGCTGTTGTGGAGCGTCATGCCCACGGAGCAGTTGGGGCATTCGCAGGGCTCCCTGCATTCCGTACAGACCAGGGTCCTGGAGTAGCCTCTCCTGTTAAGAAAGAGCATTACCTGCTTCCCCCCTCCGAAGGCCTTGGCCATCTCATTTCTTAAGGGGATGGATAAAAGCTCTCCCGCGCCGCTTTTTACCTGTTCCTTCATGTCGGTGATGACCACCTTCGGAAGGGTAGCATCGGGGTTTGCCCTGGTGTTCAATTTCAGCAGCTTATAGTATCCGTTTTTTGCGGCATAGAAGGTGTTAACCGAGGGGGTCGCGGATCCCATGACCACCTTGCACCCCGTTATACGTGACCTCAGGAAAGCCACATCCTTGGTGGAATATTTCGGGAAGGACTCCGACTTATAGGAGCCGTCGTGTTCCTCATCTATTATTATCAAACGCAGGTCCTTTACCGGGGCGAAAACGGAACTTCTGGGGCCCACGACGATCCGCGCGTCCCCCTTCCTTATCCTGTCCCACTCCAGGAATCTCTGCTTATCGGTAAGTCTGCTGTGAAGTACGGCAGCCCGGTTTCCGAACCTTCCCCTTATCCAGCCCACGGTCTGGGGGGTAAGGGAGATCTCAGGCACAAGATAGATAACGCTTCCTCCGTTATCCAGGATATCCCCCGCACAGTGGAGATATACCTCCGTCTTACCCGAACCCGTGATACCGAACAGGAGATATTTGCCCCCGGGCTCCCCCTTCATGATCTCGTTATAGGCATTCTGTTGCTCAGGGTTAAGATCGTGCTTCTCCCGGAATGCCGTCACGTCATTATCTATATCGCCCCGTTCCTCCTCGACTTCCTCCCTTTCCGTGTCCACAAGGCCCTTCGCCCTAAGGGCACGGAGCTGCTCATCCTTGGATCTGGTCTCGGAAAGAAGGGTCTTCTTCAAGGTCTTGCCGTTCTTCAAAAGATACTCCAGCATATTGACGTGGAAGACGGAACGGAGCTTGCCTTCAGATAAGACTTCGTTGACCTTATCTTTATCCGTTATGTAAACGAAGGTCTCCTTCTTATGGGACACCTTGCCGATGGCGGAGGGCACCATGAGGGAGACGGCATCTCCTCCGGTGCAAAGATACCGGCTCTTAAGCCTGTCTATCATCTCGATCTGATCCGGATTAAGTACGGGCAGACCGTCCTTAAGTCCTGATATCGCCTTGAGCTTTATACCTGCGGGGATCTCATCCTGAAGGCTGATAACGATGGCAGCCTTAGTCCGGTTCCCCGCACCGAAGGGAACATCCACATAAGATCCGATACTTACCTTATCCTCCAGGTCTTCGGGCACAAGGTAGGAATAGACCCTGTCGGTCTGTCTTACGGACTCTCTCAGTATGACGCCGGCAGTCTTCATGTCAGTTTCCCAGCAGCGAGAATATATCCATCTGGCTCGATTCGGGCAGATCGTCAAGAAGTCCGTAGTCGGCAAGGGTCTTCACCGCCGCCTTTCCGATACCGCTCCTGACCATGAGATCCTCTCTGTTACCGAAGGGACCATCCTTCCTGGCATCCGTGATGGACGTGGCGATTCCCGAGGAGATGCTGTCGATGGTATCAAGGGGAGGCAGGATCTTGCCCTTCTCCACTATCTTGAAGCGCACCGCATCCGAGGTATTGATGTCGATGGGAACGAATTCTATACCCCTGTTATACATCTCCTCAACGATCTCGCATATATAGAGCTCATCCTTGAGTTTCTTCTGTCTTGACTGGTTAGTCTCGGTCCTTCCGAGTTCCGTTACCTCCCGGCGTCTCTCGATGACCTTGTCAACGCCCTGGCAGAGATAGTC
>DNAE01000194.1 GCA_003543635.1 Clostridiales bacterium
GCCGAGATGGCTCTGCTCTTGATCTCGGCCATTCTCTTTCTGCTCTCCTCCGCGGAACGGTCTTCCTCTTCGGCGACCTTCTGTCCCAGGGCCTTGAGCTTCTCCACATCTTCTCCTGTGGCAGCCTTGACGGCATCCTTCAACTCGACTATCTTCTGTTCCCTGACGTTAACATCCTCGACGCCCGATACCGAGAAATCAGATGCGGCGGCATTTATGGTCTTCATGTCGGGTATGGAAACACCCGGTAAGACTTCATACTTCTTCTCTTCTCTGCTCATACTTATAAACCCCTCATTTTAAGAAAAAGATCTTAATGATCAGTACTATTATTGCAATAAATTCCAAGATTGCCAAACTACAAAACAGCATGGACATCCTTTTTGTGGACTGGAGGATCTTCTTTATGGAATCCGGCGTCTCCTTGGCGGAATACTCCTGCTCCGCGTTCTTCCTGGTGGGATGTTCCTCGTCCTCGTTCTTACCCACCTGGGTATTGGCCTTTGCCTCCACGATAACGTTCCTTGCTTTCTTGACTTCGGGAAGGAGCTCGTTCTGGAGATCCTTAAAGGTCTCGGAGGCCCTGGGGAAGGCATCGGCTCCCGTGGGGAGCTTCTTTGTATCGGGTCCCTTGGTATCCTCCAGATAAAGGATACCGAAGGAAGCATCGTCGCTGTTGTTGCTTCCTCCCACGATGTACTTTTCGAGGATGCCCTTGATCTCCGCTTCGCTCTTCTCGCGGCCTGCGGAAAGGGTCTCCGCCATCCTGGCGACCACGGGCTTAACAAGGCCCGAGTTCTCGTCGTATACGGAGTCCTGAACGCCGTCCGTCATAAGGGCGATGGCGTGAAGGTCGTCGGTGGTGGTCTTTATAAGTCTCATGTAATCGGCGGCATGGGGCGCCGTTACGAAGTACGTGGAAGATGCGTTCGTTCCGTTCTGGGGCATGGTCAGCGGGCTTACTCCCTCGGGGGAGATCCTGACGATAAGTCCGTCACCGATATGGCCCGCCAGGACCCTTCTGTCCTTGACGGCGCAGAAGAGCAAGGTACAGGAGAGCCTGTCGATGCTGTCCAGCTTATGTTCCCTTATAAGATCCGCGAAGGAAACGTGAAGGGCCGCGATGATAAGGTTCCTTACCGCCGCTTCCCTGTTCTCGTTATAGATGGCGTCGAAATGGTCCATCATGAGATCCGAGATGGTCTTTACTGCAGCGGCGGAGCCGTACCTTGCATGGGTATACTGCTTGCTGCCGGCGCCATCGGCCACCACAACGACACTTACGCCGTTTCTTGAACCGGCAAAGGAAGCATCCTCACAGGGGATCCCCCTCTGCCTGTGCTTCTGACCTATCAGTGTGACTGCGGATACTCTGGCTTCGGACATGATATCACTCTTCCATATACTTGAAGAAATCGTCAACATCCACGGAATCACCCTCGGGCTCCGTGTTCATGTTATAAAGGGCATCATCACTCATGCCGGAGGATACGACGGAGGATGAAGAGGAACCCAGGAACTCAAAGAGCTTTCCGAAGTCTCCGGATGTTACGGAGATGGGCTCTTCCCTCTTGACGGAGAGCTGCTTAAGGATATCGAAGTCTACGCTGTTTCCGACTCCGATATTGAAGATGACGAGCTTATCGTCCTTCTCCAGTTCGTTACATGCCTTGATGGCAAGTCTCATGTTAGCCATGGCATTGGGGCCCTGGGGTGCACCGTCCGTGATGACCACGAGCCAGGGCTGATAGTACTTGATACCCATGTCCTTATATCCCTCTTTACGGGCGTTAAGGAGCTCCAGTGCCGTGAGGATACCCTCACCGATGGGAGTCATGGTGGTGGATGCGGAGATCTCGGGGAGTCCCTCATCCTTTATCTTTCCAAAGGGCATTACGATCTCAACGGAGGAACCGAAGGTGATGATGGCGATATCCGTCGCGGATCTCGTATCGTCATTGGCCTTGATGGAGGCAATGAAGTTGGACAGTCCCATGTTCAGCTGCTTGATGGGTTCGCCCATCATGGAGCCCGATGTATCGAGACAAAAACAGATGGGGAGTCTTCTCTTTGTACTGTTACCGAAATCCGAAGCAGAAAAATTCTCGCTCATTGATGTTTCTCCTTACTGACCGAAAAGGCCTTTCCTGAATTTTTTGAATATGCCGCTGTTATCCCCCGAGGGCTCATCCTGCACGGGTTCGGGCGCGGGAGCCGTCTTCTTCGCAGCATTATCTCCCAGAGGTACAAAGGGCGAAGCGCTGCCGGAATAGTTTCCGTTAGACGAGAAGATCCCCGGTGCCGGAGTATTGTTCGCGTTACTTGCCGCGAAGGGATTCGAGCTGTTGGGGTTAAAGACATTGGGATCGTTAAGTCCCTGGAATCTCGATTTGTAGAAGGACTTGCCCGTGGGAGCATCCGCCGCGGGGGCAGGCTCCGTTACCGTGGCATGGTATTCCATCTTGGGGAATACCTTATAGGCCTCCTCATCCTCGAAGGCCTTGGTGGAAAGCTTCTCCTTGTAATCAAGGACAGCCTCGTACCACTCCACTGCCTCGTATGTCTTGCCGTTCTTAAAGGTATCGTAGAGCATCTTCCTGATATCGTCGGGAAGATATTCCCAGATGTGGTCATAACCGCCCCTGGGGATGTGCTCCACGGAAGCATTCTCAAGATCATAAGGGAAGTTCCTCTCCAGTATCTCTTCCCTCAAGGTCTCCTTGCCGTTACGGGTGGCATAGGGATGAAGTCCGCAGAAAAGTATCGAGAACACCAGCATCGCGATGCAGTAGTCCTCATCTTCGAGCTTCCTTAAGAACCCGGAGAAATTCTTTCCCCAGAGGGACGGGGGGGTAAATTCTTCCGTACCCACGGGACAGGGGAGGTTTCCCACCTGACAGGAATCCATGTCGATGAGGTAAAGTGAATTCGCCGAGAAGATAAGAGCATTCTTAAGCTGGATATCACCGGCGATGATATTATGCATGTGAAGATAAATGTACTTCTCAAGAAGATCCGCAAGGGTGGTTACCACGTCGATCCTCTTCCACTTGGGGAAGGCGTTCACGATGGCATCGGGGCCGTCGAAGATATTGCCCAGTGTCTTACCCTTGCCGAGGATCATGGTGTATCCCACGGGGATGCCCTTGTAGAAAAGGAGATCCTGGGGCCAGCAGATACCCACGCTCTTGATACCCATGGATACCATGTTCGTGAGCTTGCTCCAACGGAGGGGCGTGATCACCCCCCTGTGATAGATCTTGGCGACCAGCTTGGGATTATCGGTGGCAAATACCATTCCCTCCGCTCCGCTGCTGATCCTCTTGGTGAGGACGATGGGCTTCTGCTCCCCTGTGGTTACGGTGTCCCCCACGTTACAGAAGGCGGATGCCTC